>CADBPH010000109.1 GCA_902796455.1 uncultured Bacteroidia bacterium | reverse complement strand
TCCTGGGCTCGAACGTATTCAATATCCTCTTGATTCTGGGCACATCCGCCCTCATTACGCCCCTCTCCTTCGCATCCGTCACGCACGTGGATGCGCTGGTACTCCTGCTGAGTACCATGCTTTTGCTCCTTTGGGCCTATACCGGCCGGAGAGAACGGATCGACCGCTGGGAAGGGGTCGTCATGCTCCTGGTATTCGGAGCGTATTACTATTATCTGTTTATCAATTTATAATCATGGAAATCCAACTCAAAAAGGTCCATACGACAAAGGACCTCACGATATCTGCCATTGTCCTGGCCGCTGGCATCGGCCTGTATTTCGTCAATGCCGGACTCGGCATAACAATCGCTGTCTGCGGACTCTTGATGCTCCTACTCTACAAAGGAGGTTACAAACGTGAAGGTGACAGCATCGTCCTCCGGAAAAAAGCGCTGGACGTGGCGCACTCCTGCAGGGATTCCCTGAAGGGGTACCTGGAAGGAAAGGACGTAGAACCGGTAGTGGAAGCCAGCATGAACGGCGGAGTCCTCCGTCTGGAGGCTTACTACAATGCGGAAGCAGCCGTTGCGTATGTCCAACTCTTCGATTTCTCCAATTATACCTATGAGCCGGCCACGGAATTGGTTGAACTCCGCGGTCCCCGGGCAGAGGCCCTTATTGCCAAATTATAAAAGGGTGCAGGTAAGAAAACGCAGCAATCCAACTGAAAAATGAGTATATTTGAGGCATGGAATACCTGTCAAGACAAAGATACGACGAGATCTCCGCCGAGTTGAAGCATCTGATCGACGAGGTGTACCCCAAGGTGAAGGATGCCCTCGCGGAAGCGCGCGCCCAGGGAGACCTCAGCGAGAATGCGGGATACCGGGAAGCGAGGCGGATCCAGGCGAAGACCATCAGCCGTATCCGTTTCCTGCAGCGGGTCCTGGAGCATGCACGCGTCATCAATCCCGACCTTCTCCCCCAAGACCGGGTTTGCCTGCTGAGCCGGGTCGCATTCACGAATCTCGCGACAAACACCCGCATGGAATTCGAGATCGTCAGCCCCCACGAGATGGACCTTGAGGCGGGCAAGATATCCCTGAAATCCCCGATCGGCGCCGCTTTGATGGGCAAGAAGGTCGGGGAAACAGTCGAGGCCAGCGTCCCTTCCGGAACCCTGCGCCTGCGGATTGAAAGCATCTCGCCCGCGAGGGAGGAGTAGCTTCGGCAAAACTATGACAACGGGAACAACGGTTATGGACAAGAAAGCGAGAAATGAAAGGAGCGAGCTTGAGATGACAGAGCTTGAGAAATGCAGCGCGGGACTTCCCTACCGCTTCAATGATCCGGAACAGGTGGCGCTCAAGACGGCGGCCATCCGGGAATGCGAGCGGTTCAATGCCCTGGACGGGACCGACTATGCGGCCCAGTATGAGCAGCTCCGGAGGATGCTCGGCTCCGTCGGAGAACGGGTGTGGATCGCCAAGACATTCAACTGTGACCGCGGGAAAAACATCCATATCGGCAGCGATTTCACCGGCAACCACAACCTCACCATACTGGACATCCGAGAGGTGAGGATCGGAAACCATGTGATGATCGGTCCGCACACGCTCATTACGACGGTCAGCCATCCCCTCTCCGCAAAGGAAAGAAGGAATTATTATGCCTGGGCGAAGCCCGTGACAATCTGCGACGACGTCTGGATCGGGGGAAATGTGACCATCCTGCCGGGCGTTACCATCGGTGAGGGCGCTGTGATCGGAGCCGGTTCGGTCGTCACGGAAGACATCCCGGCCCACTGTGTCGCCGTCGGTGCGCCGGCCAAGGTCGTCCGGACCTTGGACAACGAATCCGAATAATCAGAAGATGCAGACAGGGCGAAGAATTGTGCAAAATGTGAAATTAGTAACTTTTTTTGTGAAAGAACAGAAAGGAAAATGCGCCATATTTTTGTATCAAACACATAGAAAGGAATATCTTATGCAGAGAACAGATATGAAAAAGCATTTGGCGGCATTCGCGGCGCTGGTACTACTTTCTTTCACTTCCTTCGTGTCCTGCGAGAAAGCGAAGCCGGACAACTCCGGAACCCAGAAACAGGATAATACCGAAACCTCTCAGAAATCGGAAACTGAAAACAGCCAGGGACAGGGAAAAACCGATCAGGAACAGGAAACCCATACCGATTCCGGAAAAACCCTGATTGTCTATTACAGCTACACCGGGAACTGTGGTGAGATTGTCACGGCGCTTTCCTCCAACCTGGAGAAGGCGGACGTACTCCGCATCCGGGAAGCGGACGAGGGTGCCGATTACAATGCCAACGGATACAAACTCGGCAGCGACCTGATCAACGCCATCAACAAGGCTCCGAAGCAGGCTTCCAGCTATCCCGCCATCAAGATTGTGGACAAGAAGGCAGAGGATTACGACACCATCATTGTTGTAACTCCCCTCTGGCACAGCCGCATGGCTGCCATCATGCAGACGTATCTGTTCCAGCATGGCAGCAAGATGAAAGGAAAAAACATCGGCCTGGTGGTCTCCAGCGCCTCGTCAGGCATCTCCGGCGTGGAGTCCGACGCCAAGCGCCTGATCCCGGACGGCAAGTTCTATGGTACCAGCCTCTGGATCAACAATTCAAACCGCTCCAAGCGTGCCAGTCTCGTGAAGGAATGGCTGGAGCTTATTTCCGGCAAACAAAACAATCAACAGTCATGAATAAGATTCTCCCCGTTATCACGGCCATCGCATTGATGGGCCTGACACTCACCGCCTGCGGGCAGAACAACAAGAAACACAACCACGAAATGAAAACACTCGTAGCCTATTTCTCCGCTACCGGCACCACCGAGGCGGTGGCCAAGGACCTCGCCGAAGTGACCGGGGCAACCCTATATGAAATCAAACCGGAGGTCAAATACACGGCAGCCGACCTGGACTGGACCGTCAAGACTTCCCGCAGCAGCGTGGAAATGCAGGACCGTAGTTCCCGCCCGGCCATCCTGAAGGACCTGAAGGATGCCGGCACCTATGACCGCATCTTCATCGGCTTCCCGGTCTGGTGGTACACGGCTCCCACCATCATCAACACTTTCATCGAGGCCTATGGTTTCCAGGGGAAGAACGTCATCTTCTTCGCCACTTCCGGCGGCAGCAGCATCGACAAGGCCAACGCCGAGTTCAAAGAACAGTATCCGGAAATCAACTGGAAGGCCGGCAAGACACTGAACCACGCGACCAAGGCAGAGATCAAGGCCTGGGCAGAGGGGTTGAAGTAGCGGGGTCGTCTGAACCGGATGTCCGGTCGCCGGGAAGGTTTTTCTTCGCCGTCGCATAGCCGATGGCTGCGACAGCAATGGCCGTTACCGCCAGGATACCCTCCAGCGTGACCATGCCGACTGACTTCTGGAGGATGACGGCAAGGCCGTCGACAAGCGCGTGCAAGGCAATCGCTGCGGGAAACAGCCAGCGCCATTTTCCGCCTTTCCGCACGGCGACCCATACAAACAAGGACAGGCCGACCTGAAGCAAAAGGGCGGAAAAACGCTCCCAAAGCCCGATCAGCAACGTTCCTGCCCCCACCGTCTTCAACTGTTCCAGCTGTGCCTGGATTTGCCCGGCGACTTCCCCGGGAGCACTGCTGAAAAGTGCGTCGGCGTGTCCGGAATTGATCATGAAAGAAATGACCAGGTTGTTGATCATGGTGATTCCGAAGATCATGAACATCTCCATGCCGCCGTGTCCCACGCCGTAAGCGACGCCGGGAAGAGGCTTTGAGGGTTCCGTCTTCATCAGGTATTTCATGGCAAGGAAACGGCCGGTTTCTTCAAAAATACCGGCAGCCAATCCACCATAGAGCGCATACCAGAGCGGATTGCCCATAATGGCCGCTCCCTGGGGCCCTTTCAGGACAAACAGATGCATGATACGCTCCAGGACCAGGGCAAACAGGAAGAAGGTTGCGGCACCGATCAGGATCGTGGACAGCCTGGCGCGGAACCTGCGGACCAGATACAGCGACAGGCCGACGGGAACGGCAATGCCAAGCAAGGCATCGACCGCCATCAGGATGAGTGAACTTGTTTGAACCATGATGCAAAGAAGAAACGATTAGCCACAGACAAATATAGTGGTTTTTCCCGCAAAGATTTCGTAAATTTGAGGCTAACGATAGACTGATATCATGAAACTTACGATCAAGTTCCTTCTTTCCCTGGCTGTCGCGGCCCTGCTCCTCTCCTCCTGCGGGAACAGGAATGGTGGAAAAAACCATGTGCCCGCGGAACCGGAAGCGGTGCAGATGACCCTCACCGACAGGTATTTCCAAGCCATCGACAGGTATTTCACGGACCAGGTCGCCCCGCAGTACGCTCCGGCCGAACTCTGTATCACCTACCACAATTATGCGGATGTGGATGACAGCAACCCGGACGACATCCAGGTCTGGGGCGACTTCTGGGTAGAGAACTACAACATCGCCGGCGACACCCTCCTGTTTGTCTCGGGCGGCAACCATGCCGGAAAGGTGCACGTCAAGAAGGATTCCGCGGGGAACTACCTTGCTACCGGACTCGATGCCGTCGGAGACGGGAGCAACTACCTGCCCACGGCGAAGGCCATCTTCGGGGAGCGTTTCGACGATTTCCAGAAAGCCAACTCCGACCATGTCCTCCGCGAGAAGATCCGCAAGACCGCCATCTCCGGATATGTCTTCAAGAACAAGCTCAACGTCAAGTATTACAAGGACTACGGCTGGCCCGCGGTCAAAATTCCCAGCCCGGAGGATTTATGAAACTGCACAGAAAACACTTCCGGGAACTGACACTGGACGAACTTTACGAACTGCTGAGAATCCGCACCGAGGTATTCGTGGTGGAGCAGGACTGCGTCTACCAGGACATGGACTACGATGACCAGCAGTCCGTCCATCTCTGGCTGACAGAAGGAGAAAAAGTGGTGGCTTTATGCCGTGTCTGCCCGGCAGGGACGCACATGCAGGAGGTCTCGATCGGCAGGGTCATCACGACCGAACGGAACAAGGGCTATGGCAAACGGATTATGCTGGAAGGGATCAAGACCGCGAAGGAATGCTTCGCCGCAAAACAGATTGACATTGAGGCCCAGGAATATGCCAAGGGGTTCTACGAACAGGTTGGATTCCGGCAGTCTTCGGACCCTTTCCTGCTGGATGGCATACCCCACATCAAAATGACCTACAAAGAATAAGATCACGACGGACCGCGATCAAACACGGAAAAACCATGGAAAAGCATTTCGATATCCGCCCTGCCCGTCCCGATGAGGCCGGCGTCATCCTCGACCTGATACGGCAACTCGCCGTCTATGAAAGATGCGAAAACGATGTGGTTGCAGATGAAGCCACCCTCCGCCAATGGACGAGCGGGCATTGAAAGCGTTTGCCGAATGATCACACTGATTATCATACTGATTACCGCCGGCGTGAGCATCCTGTGCTTTAACGGAACGTTGGACATCCGTTCCTGGGTGTTCAACGCTTACCAGGTGTGGCACAGGAAACAATGGCACCGGATGCTCTCCTACGGACTGGTACATGGCGGGTGGGGGCACCTGGTATTCAACATGCTCACGCTGTATTTCTTCGGACCGGTCGTGGAACAGTATTTCGCGGCAGCCTTCGGAGCAACTGCCGGCGCGATCCTGTTCGTCGTACTGTATGTGAGCGCCATCGCCGTCTCGACGGCCGGCGACTTGGTCAAGTACCGGGACGACAATCAATACAATGCCCTGGGCGCCTCAGGAGCCGTATCGGCCATCCTGTTCGCCTCAATCTTGTTTGAGCCGAAGATGGGCATCTACATCTTCATGATTCCGATCCCGGTACCCGGCTATATCTTCGCTCCGATGTACCTGCTATACTGCTGGTACATGGCCAGGCGGAATATGGACAACATCGGCCACACCGCCCATTTCTGGGGTGCCGTCTATGGCCTGGTATTCCCGCTGCTCTGCAAGCCGTCCATCCTGGGCCACTTCCTGGCACAGCTGGGCTTCTAGAACAGCTTCTTGATGATGTTCCAGACCCACAGAAGAACCACGGCGCCGATGAGCGCGCAGACAATCTGGCCATACCACTGAGACCAGAAGGATCCGGTAGCGCCCAGTTTTCCGAGCAGCCAGCCACCGACCAGACCGCCGAGAAGACCGATAATGATGTTCCAGATGAGGCCGCCTTTGTCCTTGGACACGAAGAAACCGGAAAGCCAGCCGGCGATTGCTCCGAAGAGCAGGGTAAGAAGGATGTTCATGATGTATTTGTTATTAAGTCGTTGATAACAAATATATAAAACTATTTGGAAGTATCAAATTATTCTTTCTTCAGTTCAACTGCCGGATTGGCTTTCGCAGCCTTCAATGTCTGCCACAGCACGGTGCAGAAGGCAATGGCCAGCGAAATCACTGCGGCAGCGGCGAATACCCATCCATACCCCTCGATCCGGTAGGCAAAGCGTTCCAGATAGACCTGCGCGGCCCAGACGGCGACCGGAATGCCGATGAGACATGCGGCGCCCACCAGGAGCATATAGCTGCGGACCGTCCGCCAGGTTTCCTGCGAGACGTCAGAGCCGAAGACCTTCCGCACGGCAATTTGCTTCGTGTTCTCATCGGCAAAATAGGTGCTCATGGCCAGCAGGCCCAGCAGGGAGATCAGCACTGCCAGGACGGCAAAGAGTTCCACCAGGTGCAGCGTCCGCTGTACAGGCGCCAGCTGCTTCCGGTTGATGTCCCGGACAAAACCGTAGTTCCAGAGGGGGTCTTCCACGCCGGAGGTTTCCAGACGGAATTCCTTATATGCCTGCCGGATGGCTTCGTCATAAGACTTGTCTTCTCCGGTGGTTCCGATCAGCAGACAGTTGGAGTAGCTCAGTTCCTCCACCCGGGTAACGATGACCCCGCCATTCGGGTTCTGATTGCCTTCCGAGGCCGGCCGGGTGGGATAATCCGCCACGACGCCGCCGATGAATTCCGGCCGGGCACCGTTCATGCTGATTCTGCGGGGAAAGACGGTGGAGGTATCTGAAACGGCAGCGGCATGGAAGGCGGAGCTGCTCATCCAGAGCGAATGCACCAGCGGATGGCCGAAGTCCTCCTCCACCTCCAGTCCGAGCAGCTGGAAATAGGTGGAGTCGCAAACGATGACGGGCATGTCCACACGGTGTTCTTCGTCCACTTTGACGCCCACAGTCATATTGACCAGTCCGGGTATTCCGCGTCCCACGCCGGCTTTTGTCACGAAGGGCAGCTGCTCCACTTTGTCCTTGAAAAGCTTCATCGCATCGTAGTTCTGCGCGGAATACTCAATGTAGTAAAGGTTGTCCGTAGCGGCATGCGTCGGCCGGGTGAGCATATGCCGCATCTGTACCTCCATCACCAGCGCCAGGGCAATCAGAAAGACGGAAAGGACGTTCTGCACCACGATGAACACCTTGCTCAGGACCATCTTGTTGCGGCGCCGGAGCGTGCCTTTGATAACATCGATGGGCTGGAAACGGGAGGCCGCAAGAGCCGGAAGCAGTCCATTGATGACACCCAGGACCAGAATGCCGGACAGGTATGCCAGCAGATACCCTGGCGTAAGCATGAAGGAAAGCGGCACATTGGCATCGATTCCCAGCGACAACATGTCAGGGTCGCTGACCGAGACCAGGCGGTTCACCATGGGGGCCAGCCAATCGGCCAGCAGCACCGCCGCAGCGAAACAGACAGCGGTGAAGGCCACGGATTCGCCGATATACTTCCACAAAATACCGGCCTTGTCAGCCCCGAGGAGCCGCCGGGTGGCCATTTCCTTCGCTCGCTTGCCGGTTAGCGCGAGGTTCAGGTTCACGTAGTTGAAGATGGCTGACAGCAGGAGCAGCAGCACCACGACGGTCAAAAGCCGGAGCATCTGGACATTGCCCGCGCGGGTGAACCCATTGCTGCTGCCGGCGAAAAAGAAGGCCTCGTCCATGCGGTAGACGCCCCACTTGTCCACCTTTTCAGCAGACCAGTCAGGGTCGTAATTCTTATGCAGCAACGCTTTTACCTTGGCCTGCACGGCGGAGGGATCCGCATCTTCCCGCACGCAGAACCACGTAGTGAAGTTTCCGATACTGTTGAACTCCTTGCTTTTGGAGGCCGCCCAGGAGGCGGAAATGTGGGTAATGATGTCCGCTGGCAAGAAAAAGGCATTGTCAAAATCAGCAAAGATCCCTTTGACAGTATGGTCTGCCTGATCCAGGTTGACGGTCTGGCCGACCTGGACGCCCAGTTTGCGGGAGAACGATTCACTGATGAGGATATCGTCCTTGCCGACGAAGTCCGACAGGTTCCCTTCCAGGAGGCGATACTCCGGGAATACCTTGAAGAACTCGGCATCGGTTTCGATTCCGGAGGCCTGGAAGGGTTGCTCCCCTATCCGGATGACAGGCTGCCACAGAAGCGCCATGTGTGTGGCGGCATCCAGCTCCGGAACGTTCATCTCCAGTTCCTCTTTGTCCCAATAGGTAAGCCCCAGGAAATCATTGCTTCCCAGTACGAAGGTGCGTTTCCACTGCGGTGACTCGTGCGCCACCTGCAACTGCTGCACCACGTAGGAGCCGATGAGGATCACGAACGCCAGGCTCACGGCCAGTCCCACCGCCTCGATGGCGGTGTAGAGTTTATTGCGGGACAGGAATTTCAGGTAACTTTTCATACTATTCGTTCTTTAACGATTCCACAGGATTGGCCCGGGCGATGCGGAGGCAGTTCAGGACCACCACGCCCAGCACGATGGCCAGCACCAGCACGGTGCCGCCGATGAAATACAACGGATTCAGCGACACTTTCTCGGCAAACTGCTCCAGCCACTTGTGGGCCACAAAGTAGGCGGCCACGCAGGCGATGACGGCCATCACGGCGGACAGTTTCATGATGTCCTTCGCGAAGACGCTCAGGATG
>CADBPH010000108.1 GCA_902796455.1 uncultured Bacteroidia bacterium | reverse complement strand
TGGGCATAGGTATAGGATTGACTGCCATCCAGATACTGTGACAGCGGGCGGCGGGCATACGAAGTTGTCGAATTTTCAAACAACTTGGCCAGCGTGGTTGTCGAGTATTCCCGGTTCCGTAGGAGTCTTTTGTAATTCATTGCAAGCTAGATTCTAATGAGTGACGTATCCGTTGGGATGCTTCCCGACGAAATGCATGGTTTCATATAGCGCCTGGATGCGGTCCGTATCGGCGCGGGCATCATCGGTGAGTTCGACTTTCTTCCCGATGCTCACATGTTTGGTTCCCCAGTCGAAATAACCCATATATACCGGGCAGCCGACAGTTCGGGCAATCAGATGATAGCCGGTTTTCCATTTCTTCGTGGCCTTGCGGGTGCCCTCCGGGGCGATGGCGAGGTGGAATTCATCGGATTTTTCCATCTCTTCGATCAGGCTCTTCAGCATGGCCGTCGTGTTGCTCCGGTCCACGGGAATGCAGCCCACCTTGCGCAGGAACCATCCGACCGGCCCCTTGAAGACTTCCTTCTTGATCATGACATGCGCCTTCTTGCCGAACTGCGTGTAGAACAGGTAGGAAATCACGAAATCGGAAAAAGAGGTATGCGGAACCCCCAGGATAATCCCTTTCTTTTCCGGAACAGGCCCTCCGTCGCTGGTCCATCCCAACAGACGGAGCAGGAAACCGCAGAATTTAGCCCACATAGTATTAAATATTTACATCCTCAAGCTCCTCTTCGCTGCGGAGGTTTTTGCGGATAAAGTTCTGTCTGTCAATTGTATTGTCTCCCATGTAGAACTCCATGATGTCGGCAATGGACTCTTCGTCGGAAAGTTTCACGAGGTCGAGCCGCATGTTTTCGCCGATAAAGTCCACGAATTCATTCGGGGAGATTTCACCCAAGCCTTTGAACCGGGTGATCTCCACGCCGGTCTTGAGCTCGTTGATGGCCTCCTCCTTCTCGTCCGGGGAGTAACAATACCGGGTACCCTTCTTGTTGCGGACGCGGAAAAGGGGAGTCTGGAGAATGTGCACGTGGCCGCGCCGGATCAAGTCCGGATAATACTTCATGAAGAACGTCAGGACCAGCATGCGGATGTGCATGCCATCGTCATCGGCATCGGTTGCGACGATGATGTTGTTGTACCGCAGGTCATCCAGGTCATTTTCCACGCCGAGAGCGGAAATCAGCAGGTTCAGCTCCTCATTTTCAGCCACCCGTTTCCGGCTTTCCTTGTAGCAGTTGATCGGTTTCCCCCGCAGGCTGAATACAGCCTGGTTGTTCGCATTCCGCACTTTGGTGATGGTTCCGCTCGCGGAATCACCCTCGGTAATGAAAATGCTGGACTTTTCCTTTTCTTCCTGCTTGTCAGCGGCCAGTTTGTCGTTGAAATGGTAGCGGCAGTCCCGCAGTTTCTTGTTGTAGATATTGGCGCGCTTGTTTTTCTCGCGGGTCTTTTTCTGGATGCCGGAAATCTCCTCACGCTCGGCCTGGGAGGCCTTGATCTTCTCTTCAATCAGCGGAACGATGTCCGTATGCATGTGGAGATAATTGTTCAAATGCCTGGAAACGAAGTCATTGACGAAGGACCGGATGGTCGGTCCGCGGTCGACGGCATTCGACCCGTCTTCGTTCTTGACCGGATTGCCATTCGCGTCCAGCAGGAATTTTTCCCACATGTAGGTGGACCCGAGCTTGGTTTTGGTCTGACCCTCGAAATTGGGCTCCTGGATCTGGATGCTGATGGCCCCGACGACACCTTGCCGGCAATCCTCCGGGGCATAATTCTTCTTGAAGAACTCCTTGAGTGTCTTGGCAATGGCCTCGCGGAATGCAGCCAGATGCGTACCGCCGTCGCGGGTATTCTGCCCGTTCACGAACGACGCGATATTCTCTCCGTAGGCATTCCCGTGCGTCAGGACGATCTCGATATCCGTATCTTCCAGATGGATAGGCGGATAGATGGCTTTTTCGGATTCGGCCATGTTCTCGTTGACAAGGTCCAGCAAGCCATTTTCAGACTTGTAACTGGTTCCGTTGAGCACGAGGGCCAACCCCTTTTTCAGGTAAGAATAATTCTTGACCATGGTTTCGACATAGTCCATATTGTAATTGAACTTGCCGAACATGTCGGAATCCGGGGTGAAGCGGACGAGCGTTCCGTTCTTTTCATTGGCGGTCGGATTCTTCCCGCTTTCCTGCAGACGCCCGCGTTCATACCGGGCCCAGGAACTCTGTCCGTCGCGGAAGGATTCGACATAGAAATGGGAACTCAGTGCATTCACGGCCTTTGTGCCGACGCCGTTCATGCCCACGGATTTCTTGAAATCCTTGTCGTCGAACTTGGCGCCCGTGTTGAGCTGGCTGGTGGCCTTGACAACGGAATCCAGCGGGATTCCTCGTCCGAAATCCCTGACTGTTACCTCATTATCTTGCAGGGTAATGAGCACCTGCTTGCCGAATCCCATTGCGAATTCGTCGACACAGTTATCGACGATCTCCTTGAGCAGGACATAAATGCCGTCTCCCGGGTTGTCGCCGTTTCCCAGCCGGCCGATATACATGCCCGGGCGGCGCCGGATGTGTTCGACTCCTTCCAGGGTACGGATGCTGTCGTCTGAATAGCTGCTTGTTCCTTTCTGCTCTGCCATTTGCTGTAAATACATATTCAGACAAAGTTACAAAAAAAATGTCAATCCGCCCTTCGGCGGCTCCTCAAAAGAAGCGGTTATTCGATCACGCCGCTCAGGAAAAGATTGACGATGGGGCGCAGGGGAGAGTTGGTCGTCAGGGTAACAATGACAAGTGCTTCTCCCTCAGGCATTCCCGTAGTGTCCAAGTGAACTTTCACGCTCCCTTTCTGCCTCGGGCCTGCGACCGGGATGGGATCTGCCGTCGTGCGTGCCCAGTCCGCATCGACCTTGTAAACCTGGAAGGGAGACTTCCCTTGGTTTGTGAAAGAGAAAACGGCGTCGACCTTTTTGCCGGCTTTGACCCGGCCAAAAGAAAAGGTGCTTCCCTCGAAAAGAGGTTGGGCACCTTTGTTTTTCTCTTCCTGGCTGAGATCGGAGAAATCTTCCTTGGTAAAGGCCCAGACCGCGATGCGCTTCCCGTCGCCTTTGTACCGCTTCCCGTCTACCAGTGGCGTCGCATAGTAATAATTCTTGCCCCATTTTTCCCGGCTGGCCGTCACCGTATAGATCATCTTGGCCGTTCCTCCGGACGGGATCGGGTTGGGGGAGACTTCAATCTTCATCCCCTCCGTGACATCTTCAAAAGTAACCCGGATGGGTTTTGTCCCGATATTTGCCACATTCGCGGCATCGCTGCGCTGGCTGCCTTGGTTCATGTTACCGAGTTTGATCTCGGGATTCTTGATGGCGAAAGGCCCCCATTTCTGGGGATACAATTCGCTGAGAGGCTGTTTTTTATTGTGTGCGCTGCCCCGGAGGCGGAGAATCACCGGCTTTTTCACGCCGGAGAAATAGACCGTCAGGTTTTTATCGAACGGATAGGGCCCTTCGTCGTTCGTGTAAGTCGCCGTAATCGTTCCGGTTTTCCCCGGCTGGACCGGTTCCCGCGTCCACTTCACCCCCGTGCAGCCGCAGGAGGAGACGACGTTGTAAATCACCATCGGCTTGGAGGAAATGTTCTTGGCCGTGAAGGTACAGGTAAGGGCGCCGTCGCTGGTCAGGACGTCTCCGAAATCATGGACCGTCTTGTCCAGTTCTACGATATTGTCGATCCGTGCCTTGACTCCGTCCGTCTTGACCTGGGCGGGAGCCCAGAGCGGGAGAAGGAGCAGAATCAAAGTGGCAAAAGTTGTTTTCAATGCGTTCATGGTACGTTTTGTGCAAAGGTCACCGTTCGGGAAACGGTACCATGCAAATATCCGTCCATTTTTTTGATAATTCAAATTATTCGCATACATTTGCACTCCATCAGCCCTTGCAGGGCATGGAATGAAAGACACAACAACAATTTATCAAGGATAGTATTATGGCTTACAAGATTTCTGAAACCGACTGCGTCGCATGCGGAACCTGCATCGGCGAATGCCCTACCGGAGCCATCTCCGAAGGCGATGTGTATTCTATTGACCCGAACGTCTGCATTGACTGCGGAACCTGCGCCGGTGCATGCCCGATGGGTGCAATCAGCCCTGCTGAATAATCATTTGGCAAAATAAAAAGACCGGGATGACTCTTTCGAGCCATCCCGGTCTTTTCTGTATCCGGGGAAATTATTCTACCTCGGCGGCATTGGCCGGGCGCATGATCACCTCGACGAAATTGCCGCTGGCAAGCACCTCTTTCAGGGCATTCTGGATCGCCTCGGGCGTCAGGGCCTTGATCGAAGCCTCATACTCGACATTCCGGTCGTACTTGTACAAGTCATAGGACTTCAGGATGCCGTGCCAGTACCGGTTGGTAATCCGGCTTTCCGGAAGTTTCTTGGTCAGATTCTCAACCGCCATGGTGAACTCTTCCGGAGTCGGACCTTCTTCAGCGAGCTTCTTGAGTCCGTCAATAGCCAACTCACGGAGTTTATCCGCCTTGGAAGGCTTCGAATTGAAGGAAACTTGGATGAGGGCCTCTTCTTTCGGCTCACGGCTCAGGCTGGCGGAGCTGCTTGCACCATAGGTGCCGCCTTCCTCTTCACGCAGAGAAGTAACATAGCGCATGTCAAGGATATAGGATGCAGCGGAAAGCGCCGTCTGCTTGGCGACCGAGTAAGAAACGGGCGCCGTGTAGACCTGGAGGACGGTCGTCTGCGGAGTCTGCATATCCACGGCAAAGTCATTGACGCGGTTGCCGGGCAGGATATCCGTATTCGGGTCCACCCAAGGGGTTCCCTTCTTGCCTTTCGGAAGCGATCCGAAGTACTTGGTGACGAGCGGTTTGATTGTCTCGATATTGAAATCGCCGACAATGATGGCCGTCGCGCCGCCGACATCGTGGAACAGCTTGCGGTAATTCTTCTCGATGGTCGCCAGATTGGCCTTGGCCACACTCTCTTCGCTGATCAGGACCTGGCGCGGGTTCTCGCCATAGAGCGTGGTCATCATCTGTTTCTGCATCTTGTAATTCGGCTGTTTCACCATGTTCGGGAGAACGTTGTTGATCATCTTGATGCCCTGGTCATACTCGTTCTGGTCGAACCGGGGATCCGTGAAGTAGAGATACATCAGCTGGAAAGCCGTTTCAAGATCCTTGGCCGTGCTGGAACCGGAGATGCCGTGGCGCAGGCCGGTGATATACGGGCTGGCGGAAGCATACTTGCCGGCGAGCATCTTGGTAACCGTCGTGGCAGGGAACTTCGAAACACCGCTGTTGGACTGGAACAAGCCCCAGACATTGCTTTCGAAGCTGGGCAGATCCTCGGCCGGAATCAGGGACATACCGCCATTCTTGTACAACTCGAACTGGATCTTGTCCTTTTCATAATCCGTAGGCAGGAGAATGACTTTCAGGCCATTCTTCAGGGTCAGCACCTGGCTGTCATAGATGCCTTGGGCGGTCTTCTTGATCTTGCAACCCTTCAAGAGCGCGGGATCGAGCAGATCCGTAGACATGGCTTCTTCGGCGTTGGCCTGGATGTCTGCCGCGCGGACTTCGTCAATGACGGCGCGGATCTGTGCTTCCGTCGGGTGGACAAGGCCTTCTTTCTCGGGAGCCTTGTACAGGACCACGAGGTTGCTGTCTGTAATGACACTGGCTGCGACCTGGTTCAGCACCTGGCTGTTCAGCATGGGCAAGAGCTGCTGCATGAGTTCATACTCCTGCTGGGGGACCATATAGGTCGTATTGTCGAAGAAGTTGCTGATCAGCGGAGAAACGAGTTCCGCATTCTTGCGGGTATCGGCTTTTTTCGCCCGGGTTTCATAGGCGGAAAGAATATCGGCCTTGGCCCGTTCGACCTCGGCGTCGGTAAATCCGAACCGTTTCATTTTTTCAGCCTCGGTCATGAAGGCCTTCAAGCCGGGGATGGCTTCCCCTTCCTTGCAGGCGACTCCGCCGATGGTCACATCCATGGTTTCGCACATGTTCCCGATGCCCAGGCTGGCATTCAGGAAAGGAGCGTCGCTCTTGGCGGTAATGTCCTGGAAGCGTTCTCCCATGACAGAGCCGATGATCGCCTTGACCAGCATGTTCACCTTGCCGGCTACGGTGCTGTTCAGCTCTTCCGGAGCGGCGTCGGTTTTCCAGAGCACTTCAAAATTCGTCGAGGTGGCTTCCGGATCCGTAATGATACCGATAATCGGTTCTGCATTGCCGGGAATCCGGATCACCTCCTTCGGCTTGGGATTGACCGCTTTTGGAATGTCGGAGAAGATCTTGGCAATCTTCTTTTCGACCGCGTCCACATCCACGTCACCGACAACGATCAGTGCCTGCATGTCAGGATGATACCAGGTCTGGTAGAAGTTCACGAGGCTTTCGTGTTTGAAATTCTCCAGGTTTTCCTGAAGGCCGATCAGTGTGCAGCTGCCGTACTTGGTGTCTCCGTAATAATAGGGGAGAGACTTCTCATGCATCCGCCAGGAAGCATTGCGGCGGGCGCGGCGCTCCTCGATGATGACGGGGCGCTCCTTGTCGATCTCCTCGGGCGAATTGGTTACGAAGTGCGCATAATCGTGCATGATCAGGATGCAGGTGTCAATGACTGTCTCGCGGAGCAGCGGGATGTTGTTCAGCATATAGACAGTCTGTTCCACACCTGTAGAAGCGTTGACGTTGCCGCCGAAGGAGGCGCCGATGCTCTGCAGGTAATCCAGGATCGCCTTGCCGGGGAAATTCTTCGTGCCGTTGAAGCACATGTGCTCGAGGAAGTGGGCGAGACCGTCCTGGTCAGGGGCTTCCTGGATGGCGCCGACGTTGGTGGCGAGATAGAACTCGGCCCGTCCGGCGGGTTTGTCATTGTGTCGGATGTAGTAGGTCAGTCCGTTTTCCAGCTGGCCTTTCCGAACCGCCGGATCATTCGGGAGCTGCTGCATCTGCTGGGCCCCGGCATTCAAGCAGGACAAACCCAGAGCGAGCGCTGCAAAAAGGGAAATGAATTGTTTCATTCGTTCAATTGTTTTGTTTTACGTGTGTTATTGTTGTTTTATTGTTTTTCGAAAACCAGCAGCCGGATACTCTGTGCCGGCAGCGGACCTTCCGCGGGAATCCCTTCGGGAGCGGCCGTCTCCTGCAGCGTCCAGCCCTTGTCCGGGATGACGGTGTAATCGGCGGGCCCTTCATCGGAGACATTCCAGACGACGACGCCCATCTTCTTTCCGGAGACAAAGGCGCGCCCGATCAGGTACGGCGCTTCCGTTTCGATGGAAAATCCTTCGTCTGCCCGGTAAACGCCCTTATACAGAAGATCTTCGTACTTCCGGCGAAGATCCATGACGGCTTTTCCGTATGCGATCAGCTCCGCGGGATCATATTCCTGGACCGTTTTCAGGAACGGCGTGGAATGGACATCCGCGTAATCTTCCTTGGTCGGGATCCGGTCTTCAAGCAGGTACCATTTGTCGGGCTGATACCGGCATTCGATTTCGTGGCGGTAACCGAAGGTCGTCCCGAAATTGATGGCTCCGCGCATCATGGCGGGTGTCGAGTAACGGAGCGTCGCCTGCGCGTCCGGGAACACATAATGGAAGGCGTCTGGGAAGAGGGTCATGAACCCGTCTTTGTCGATGGCCCGGCGGATATACTCCGGTTTGACGCCCTTGGAGGCCGGCACCGACCAGCCGTGGAACATTTCGATCGCGCCGAGTTCGCAGTCCTGCAGCGCTTCCGCCATGATGATGAAATCAGGATCGATGGCTTTCATCTGGCCGGATGCCCACTCCAGGAATTCCATCCGGTCCTGGTTATAGGCGACGGCAGGAACCCGGTGTCCATGCCCTTCTCCGTAGCAGTAATTCGTGTTATGCCCGCCGAGCTGGTCATAGATGACGCCATCGGCGCCGAGCGCCTTTGCTTTTTTTGCGATGTTCAGCATCCGGTTTCGCCAGCGCGGATCGTGATAACAGCCGACGCCGAAGGTCCGGGGACCGGTACTGTCGAATTTGATATATTGCTGCTTCTGGAACTGTCCGGTCTTGCCCACCCGGGCGATGAACTGTCCCGTATCCGCCCAAAACTGGGTACCGTTCCGGTCGATCAGCTGCCCGTTGATATACAGGATGGCCCGTTTCCCGCGTGCGTGGATCTGGGCGAAAGCCGTCTTGAGGGCTTCTTCGCCGCCCATCTCCTCAGAAACCTCGTAATCGGGGTAGAACCGGTCATGCCCGCCCACGGTCCAACCGTACAGGGCCAGGATGTCGAGTCCGCGCCGTTCGGCTGCATCGACGAGCGTCGTTCCGACCTCGGGATAGCTCCAGATCATCTGCCCGTTCTGCTGCCGGAGGATGGTCAGCAGCCAGCCTGAAGACGCTTTCAGCCACTGCGGCTGGCGGATTACCTTTTTGACACTCCGGAACCAGGCCTGGTACCGGTCCGCACCGCTCCGCCAGCTGCCCTCCAGACGGGCGATCTGTGTGGCAGGGCCGTTCCACGTCTCCCCAGGGAAGCAAGTGAACCGGTGTTCCTGCCGGAATGCAATCCGTCCTTCGGCCGGATAATACTGGAACCGGAAGGTCTTCCACCGGAATTCCGGGTCATGGCAGGCGATATAGAGGTTTTCACTGCCCGAGAAAAACTCGAACCACTGCATGTCGCACTTGTGCCCGGCATAGGCAAAGCGGGCCTCATAATACTTTTTGTCTTTGCTTCTCGTCCAGTTATCGTCCGATTTGACTTGGGTAAAGTCATAGCGGATACCGCCGCCGTTCGGGACAAGCAGGTCCATCTTCTTGACATCGACGCCCAGGTCTTTTCTTTCCGGACCGGCCAGCGTTAAGACGACCCAACCTTCTTCCCGGTTGACAACCTTCGGGGTGACGGCCTCGTAGTCGTTTCCCTTTTCATAAGTAAATGAGACTTCGATATTCTTGCCGCCGACGGATGGATAGGTGACGATGCACTGTTTCCCCCGCGTACGCACAATCCGTTCCCCTGCTTCATCCGGATGGAAGGAGAGGACGTTCCGTGTCGAATCCAGGGACTCAAGGACTACCGCCCAGTCTTCTGTCAGGTCAGGCTGGACAGCACCCCCGCAGGAAATGAGGGCAAGCACGCAGACTGCAACGCAGAAATGCCTTGTTTTTATAATCATCGCGATCCGGTTGGATAAGATTCTACAAAGATACCTTTTTAAATTGATATTTGGCGGAAAACATGCTATCTTTGACGGAAATTGTTGCGGAACATGTTGGAAGACTTCCGATTGAAGACATTTTTGGCTGTCGCATCCTGCGGCAGTTTCACCCAGGCGGCCAAAACGCTCGGAATCAGCCAGCCTGCCGTCAGCCAGAGCATCGGCTCCCTGGAAAAAGAACTTGGCCTTACGTTGTTTGACCGCAAGCGGGGAGAAGTCCAGCTGACATCCGCCGGCCTGGCCTTCCGGGATTATGCGCAGCAGATCGTCTATTGGTACGATGCCGCTGCGTCCATGTTCGCCCCCGGCGGCCGTTTGACCGGGGGACGTCCCATCCGGATTGCCGCAGATGCTGTTTCCGCCTCCTATATCCTGCCGCCCGCCCTGGCGGTGCTTCATGCCGCCCATCCGGACATTTCCTTTGATGTCGTTCCTTTGACAGGGACGGAAGAGGGCTCCCTCCTTTCCGACAAAGTCCCGGATGCGGAACTGTCCGTCTGTCCCAGTCCTGAAACCATGGATTTCGAAGGAGAAAGCAAACTGGTCGGCGTCATGGAAGCGGCGGTCGTCTCTTCCACCGGGAATCGTTCGGTCGCCGGAGCGGCTGTCAGCCAGGAAGATACGCCGGATTCTTCCAAGCCTTTCTCCACGATTGCAGGAATCCATGTTTCGAACCGTTTCGCCCTGTGGAGCGGCTATGTCCCTTTCCTGACCCAGGACCTCGTGCCCCGCGTCGCCGTCTGCTCCCCGTCCATCGAGACGCTGAAGTCGATGGTGCTGGATTCGACCGATCTGGTCGGGATTGTCCCGCGCTGCGCCGTACGCCGGGAACTGGCCTCGGGGAGTCTGCTGCTGATGCCCGTCAGTCTGCCGGAGTTTGTCTATGACATTCATTTAAACCCTCTCCCCGGGTTCGCCGGAAAGAGGGTTTACCAGACCTTGGTCAGTGCGCTCACGGATTCACTGA
Organism: uncultured Bacteroidia bacterium; assembly: GCA_902796455.1. Classification (GTDB taxonomy): domain Bacteria; phylum Bacteroidota; class Bacteroidia; order Bacteroidales; family UBA932; genus Cryptobacteroides. Next base: position 1,484 of record CADBPH010000108.1, on the reverse strand, counting down.
AACGCGTTTCAGCCAGTGTGACAGCTCGTTGAAGAAGTCTTCCCGGCAGTAGCCGATCTTGTCCTTCCCGAATTTGTCCGTCGTAAAGCCCCAGCCATGCCCGCCGGTCGGATAGACGTGCATTTCGGCCGGAACCTTGTGCTCCTTCAGGCTGAGCATGTAGCAGAAGCTGTTCTGGATCGGTACGGTCTTGTCGTCCAGGCAGTGGGCGATGAACGTCACCGGGGTGTTTTCGGTCACCTGCTTCTCAAGGGAATAACGCTCGACGAGGGTTTCGTAGCGATGCATCTTCTCTTCATATTCCTTGACAGTCAGATTCTTGTCATCCCAGAGCTCCTGTTTTCCGATGAGATTGTTCTGCGTTCCCCGATGGGTAATGGCGGATTGGAACTGGATGACCGGGTAAATCAGGATGGAAAAGTCCGGCCGGGTGACCGCATCCACATACAGATTGGAAGCGGAGGCGGCCAGGTGCCCGCCGGCGGAGAACCCGATGATACCGATCTGTTTGACCTTCCATTCCTCCGCATGCGCGCGGCAATACCGGAAGGCGTTCTGCACGTCGGTCAGCGGAACCGTCCAGTGTCCGTTGGGAAGGCGGTATTTGACCACGCAGACGGTGATGCCCTGGCTGAGCATCCAATCGGCTACGTAAACCCCTTCATTATAGGACGATACAATTCTGTATCCGCCGCCGGGGACCACGACGACCAACTGGCCGTTGGGCTTCTTCGGGAAATAAAGGTCGATTGTCGGTTGGGTGATGTTGCTGATGTTCCCGTTTTCCGGAATTTCTTCCTCCAGGGTGATTTCATTGGATTCCCCGGGGCCGAGCGTAATGGCCTTTCCGTTCTCAACGATGCCCTGATCGACATTCTGACCCTGCGGGTACAGGAGAAGCGTCCTGTCCGGACGAAGTTTGGTTTTGGGTTGCGCCACTGCAGTTGCGGCAACCAGGCAGCATGCTGCCAGCATCATAATCCTTTTCATCATTTTGTTCACGTGGTGGCGGTAAGCCAAAAAGACCCGCCATGGAGGTCGGGTCTTTCTGACGGATAACCGCTGGGTTTATTCTTTTCCGGCGAGACGCTTGTAGGTCGCGTACCGGATCTTGGCGAATTCCTCGGTCTTGTTAAGCAGTTCTTCCGCACGGTCGGGGAAGAGCTTGTACAGGGAGGCGAAACGGACCTCGCCCTTCAGGAAGCCCTGGAACTTCTCCCAATCCGGTTCCTTGGAATCGAGCGAGAACGGATTCTTGCCCTGCTCCTCGAGTGCCGGATTGAAGCGGTACAGGTGCCAGTAGCCGCATTCGACCGCCAGCTTCTCTTCCTTCTGGCTCAATCCCATGCCGGCTTTCAGGCCGTGGTTGATACACGGGGCGTACGCGATGATCAGGGACGGACCGTCATAGGCTTCCGCCTCCTTGATGGCATTCATGTACTGGACCGGACTGGCACCCATGGCGACCTGGGCCACATAGACAT
>CADBPH010000107.1 GCA_902796455.1 uncultured Bacteroidia bacterium | reverse complement strand
TTTCCCGTCCGGGGTTTTGATCGCGGCGCCTTTCGCCCAATAGGGAGTAGCCGTCCGCATGGACTGGCAGCGCTCCTGGTCTTCTGCAATCCCAGTGACATTCATCACGTAATGAATACCTTCCGTATTGGACATGTCCAATTTCCCTTCGACACTGTGCAATTCAAGCATCAGGTTGGAAGTCGGGCTGCTTTTCTTCGAAGTGAATCGTTGGGTCATCATTGGATTGGCGGCAATGACAGCTTTCCCCACTTCGATAGCCTTATCCCATTCACATAGAGACATATACACTTTCATCAGCAAAACGCCTGCGCCCCATTTGTTGCAACGTCCGCGATCCTGTACTTCCGGAATCCATTTGTAAGCAAATTCCAAATCTTTTTCGAGCTGTTCCAGGATGCTCCATCTGTCGTACGTACAGAAATCCAGGGTCGGTTCTTCGATTTCATTGCCAATCCACGGGACATTTCCGAATTGGTGGACCAGATTGAAATACCGGTAAGCACGGTGGAAATACCCTTGCCCGATGACGGCATTCCTTTCAGCTTCGCTTTCATAGGTGCCTCCGTCGACGCGGTTCAGGACGATATTGGCATATTTGATTCCGTTCCATGCCTGGGTCCAGTACCAGGATATCTGTCCCTGTCCGTCCGAATGGAGATGATTGGGCGTCAGATAGCTGTCAAAATTCGTCAGACAGTTGGTCTTGTCCGTTCCGGCATGGACACCGACATCACTGGTCATGACTTCTGTAGCAATCGGTGTGTGGTCTCCGAAGAATTCGTGCCGCATGTTCTTTTCACAGGCTGCAATGGCTGCATACAACCCGTCAGCATCGATATACGTGTTTTCCGGAGAATAGAAGGACAAGGGTTTCGGGGTCAGCCAACTCTTGTCGCAAGAAAGAAGGATGCAACTCAATAAAGTGATTATCAATATATTCTTTTTCATGATAGCGGTCGATTAAAGCGTGAGGTTGATGCTGAGATTGAATGTCCGCATGGTGAAGTCGCCGCCTTCCACGTCTCCGTTGGTCCAGGAAGTAAAGACAAACGGATTTCGGACAGAGAAGGAAATGCGCGCCTGTTCAACATTGACGGGCTTGAGAATCAGTTTCGGAAGCGCATATGACAGAGTCAGGCTTTCTACGCGGACAAAACTCTTTTTCACAAAGTTGGTCCCCGCGTTGTAGGAGCCCAGTCGTCCGTAATCATTCGTGGGATTATCGGGCGTCCACCAGGGAATATTCCAGATGCTCCACACGTCAAGCAATTTGGCGGAATTCGCGGCCCGGTTATAGTCCCCGTAATGGCCGAATTTCCCATACATCATGCAAGAGAGGGTCAGATTATTCCAGAAAGTGAATTCGTTCCTCCAAGAAGCCTGGAACCGCGGCGTTTTGTATCCCATAAAAATCTTGTCGTCCGAGTTGAGGATACCGTCCTCATTCTGGTCGACGTACCGGAAATCGCCGGGCTGGCAACCATATTTGAGCGCCTCTTCCTCTTCTCCGCGCTGCCAGACCCCTTTCCGCTCGTAGGCCCAGATCTGGTCAGGGTCATGTCCGATGAACAATTGCGTGTCATAGTCGTCAGCTTCTTTTTGGCCTATGACATTTCCGTTTTCATCCAGAATATCTTCCATGTCTCCGTATAAGTGGACAATCTTGCGCCGGTTGAAGAAGAATGTACCGCCCGTGTTCCATTTGAAAGTCGATGTCCGGACCGGATGAGCATTCAAGGCTAGTTCGAACCCATGGTTGGATAATTCACCTAGATTCGCTTTGATGGAATCATATCCGGTGATGGGCGGGAGCGTCCTGTCGACAAGCAAGTCCGTTGTCGTGGATTTATAGACATCCATGTTTCCGTCAATCAGGCCTCCGAAGAGGGAGAAATCCAGACCGAAATTCCAGGCTGCTGTCTGCTCCCATTTCAGTGATTTATTCCCTAGGACGGAAATATATATCTGGGAGGTGATGTAAGGGGTTCCCGTTTGGTCAAGGTATGTGCTCATGCCGGTGGTAAGTTGGGCTAGCGCGGCGTAAATGCCGATGTCCCGGTTGCCGTTGATACCATAGGAGGCGCGCAATTTCCCGAAATCCAGCCAGGGCGAGTTCTGCAGGAATTTTTCCTTGCTGAACACCCAAGCCAAGGCGAGTGACGGGAAGGTTGCCCGAGGATTAGCCTGCCCAAAAGCTGAGAACCCGTCGCGGCGGACAGATGCCGTCAGCATATATTTGTCGTGGAGGGAATAGAATAACCGGGCCATGAGCGCATCTCCCGTGCTGTATGTATCATTGCTGGAGACTGTCGGTTCCGTGCCGGACTCGAGCCGATGATACCCCAGGACATCACTGGGCGTAAACTGCTTGTTTGTGGCGGTTGTCGACCAGAATTTGTTCTGCTCTGCACTTTGAAGCAGCGTCAGTTCAAAGCGGTGGGGGCCGAAGGATTTATTCCAATGCAGGATGTTGTCTACCATCCAGTTGAATGAGTGTTCATGGGTCCGTTCGGATTCCCCGCCTTTCCCTGCCCAACTGGGGTTGTCGGCAGACTGGTGGTTGAAATACTCATACCAATGCTGGCGAGGCGAAAAGTTAATCTGGTAATCAAACCCGAAAGGTAATTTGATCTTTGCAAAGAGGTTTGATGTCAGTTCGTAGTTCCAGGCGCGCCGGTCAATGAAATAATTGTTAAAGAAAGGGTTGACGCTGTTGTTATTCCCATTCGGGTACTGCCGGTAGATACTTTCCGGATCGTCAATGTCATTCGTGGACCAGGGAGAGAGATTTCGGCGCTGGTCTGTATCTGCCCGCAGCCAACCGCTGTTGCGTGCGGCGAATTGGGCATTGATTCCGACAGTCAGCCATTTCGTAATATCAGCATCGAGGTTGATCCGTGCCCGGTAGTTCTCGTATCCGGCGCCGACAACAGTCCCTTCACGGTTGGCATATCCCAATGAAGCATAGTAAGCCGCTTTTTCATTTTTATTGGACAGGCTGACGGTATAGTCCTGCTGGAGACCAGTTTGGAATACTTCTTTATCCCAATCTGTTTCAAGTCCATTCAAATAGTGCTCTATTTCAATGTCTGAAAAAGCAAGCCGGGACAGCCAGGCCGAAACCAGCGTATTCTCGTCCGGAAGGGAAGTCGCGGGTGTGTTCTGGGTATAATTGTACCAATCCAGAACGTTGACGCCGCCCCCCAAAGAACGCGGGTCATCGTACATCCCCGGCTTGGCCGCCCGCTCTTCATCGGTCCGCTGTCCTTCAAAGAAATCATGGCGGAAACGGATAAACCCTTCTCCGTCAACGGTTTTTACAACATGGGCGGCCGTGGCAAGTCCGATGTTGGAATTCAGCGTGACACGCGGTTTACCGATATTACCTCTTTTTGTCGTGATGGCGATGACGCCATTCGCGGCTTTGGCGCCATAAATTGCGACGGAAGAGGCATCCTTGAGAACGTCGATGCTTTCAATGTCGTTGGGATTGATATCCGTCAGTTCTCCTTTGTAAACAACGCCGTCAAGGACATACAGCGGAGAGGAACCGGCACTCAGGGTATTCTTGCCGCGTATTTGGATGTCGGCAGTTCCTGCCGGAGTTGTGGACATGCCAAGCGTCAAACCGGCAACTCCGCCCCGAAGGGCGTCGGCAACGGACCGGGGCGCTTCTTTTTCAATCTGCGTCGTTTGTACTTGAGCGACGGAACCCGTCAGATCTTTCTTCCTGGAGGTCCCATATCCGATGAAAACAACGGCATCCAGGGTTTGGAAATCTTCTTCCATTTGGATGTTCATTTCGTTTCGGTTTCCGATGGTAACCTGTTGCGTGACAAAACCAATGTGGGAAATCGTCAGGACATCCCCTTTTTTCGCTGCGATGGAGAATTTCCCATTCATGTCGGTAATTTCTCCTCTTTGGCTTCCTTTGGGAAGGATATAAACGCCGATCAGAGGTTCTCCGTTCTGGTCGGTCACGGTCCCCCATACACGGTTTTCAGTCTCCGGTTGTGTGCCGGGGTTGTTGCTCCGGAAAAGGATGATGTATTTTTGTGAAAACTTGTATCCGATGTTGGTTCCGGTGAAAACTTGGTTTAAAACTGTTTCTACGCCGGCGGACTTGACATGAATGTCCTTTTTTGTGGTTACGTCCACATCTTTCTGATATACAAACAAATAATCTGTTTGATGTTCAATATCTTCGAGAATGGTGGAGATGGGTACATTGTTCCTGTCTATACTCACGGTTGCATTTTGGGAATATGCGGTATGAGTAATCAAAACAGCCAAAAGCACGGTAGAAAGACATGCTGGCAGTCTCATAATTGAAAGAAATGTTTAAATTTGTAAAGAATTTAGTGTTAGTGCTGAATTTGTTTTCGAATCGGTGGTTGTGGGGCAACTGCCGGTTCTTTTTTAGTGTGTTGATGTTACTTCATGGGCATGGGCTGTTAGTGATGGGGACTAGTTGTTAATAAATGGTAATCAGATTATTATCCTTTGTGTATTGGAAAGGGAAACTGTTTTGAAGCACCTTCAAGGCTGTTTCAGGCCCATCCGATATGCGGAATTTCCCGGTAAGGATGATATCCTTCACGTCGGGGTTGTTCAGGCTGATTTCCAGGTCGAAATAACGTTCAAGATCACGTAAGATTTCCGGGAAAGCCTTGTCATTGAAACAATACAGTCCTTCATACCAGCGATATTCCTCGGGGTGGGTGGTCTTCGTCACGGCAAGGCGGCCGTCGGTATCCAGCGAAGCCGTTTCACCAGGCGACAGGAAAACCGGCTTGTCTGACTCTTGGCCATCAATGCGTACTTTTCCGTTAAACAGGGCAATCCTGAACGTATTCCTTTGTCGTGACGCATCCACGTCAAACCGTGTCCCCAGGACGGAAACGCTTTTGGCATAGGTTTTTACAATAAAGGGGACTTTTTCGTTCCGTGCAACCTCGAACAGCGCTTCTCCATCCAGGAAGACTTCTCTGCCCTCCTTCTTGAAGGCTGGGGGATAAGTGAGCGTCGTCCCGGCATTCAGCCATACATCGGATCCATCCGGAAGCCGGAGATTGACGCGCTGGCCAGGCGGGACGGAGATGGTATTTTGTGCAATGTTAACGGAGTCCGTCCGTTCCGGCCTCAGCCAGAGAAAAACGCCCAACAACAATGCGGCGGCCGCAGTTGCCAGCACCCCCCAGTAATATCTTGCCGGGCGGATTCGATGGTTTCCCTGGGCGCCCGTATCCCGGGCGAGAATCATCATGTCATACAGTTTCCGCTCTTGTTTCAGGGCGGTCGCATGATCTGTGGAGGATTGTTCCCACTGGCGGATCCGGGCAATTTCTTCCTCGGTGGCCTGTCCGTTAAAGAATCGATAAAGCAAGTATCTGTCCATGTCCTTTCCGAATACACTATAATAACGGATGAGACAGACAGATGCCTAGCAGTATTCCGCTTTTTTTTACAGATATTCTTTCAATGCTTTCCGCATGGCATTGAGGATGCGTGTAATATGGAACTGGACTCCTTTGACGGTCATGCCCAGCTCATTTGCAATCCTTTTTTGATCAAGACCCTCCAGCCGGCTCATAGAGAATACTTTACGGGACCGCTCCGGCATCTCTTCCAGAACTCCGTCGACGATATTGCGGATATCCCGGGCGAAAATTTCTTGAAATCCGTCCGCCTCGATGGAGGCCAGCCGCTGGCTTATTTCCCATTCTGCCGTTTCAGACAAATCCCCCGAAATCTGTTGGCGGTGCATTTCTTTTCTGAGGAAGTCAATGCTTTTGTTGCGTACAGCGGTCAAAATATAGGCGGGGATATCTGTATCATCCGGAAGGTCCTCATGCCGGATCCAGAAATTCATCATGGCTTCCATCACAATGTCTTCTGCGGTCACGGGGTCGTGAATATAAGCCGTCGCATACCGGATGAACGGAGCTTTGTATCCGTTAAAGATTCGTGTAAAGGTATGCGCATCACAGGTCATGACAGAACAGACTGGCTACTTACACAAAGATACGAAAATTGCGCAAAGGTAGGGTTTTTCCTTAAAAATCTGTAAATTGCAGGAGCTTCTAATACCCCGAAATCATGGGAAGGATTCATGCCCGCAGAATCAGTGCGCTCCGTGCGCTCATGCTTGAAAAAGGTTGGGATGCCGTCGTTGTCAGCGGCTCGGATCCCCACAGCAGCGAATATCCCGCGCCCCGGTGGAAACAGGTGGAGTGGTTGAGCGGCTTCACGGGAGAGGCCGGTGAAATCGTTGTGACCCAGGACCATGCCGGCTTGTGGACGGATACGCGATACTTTATCCAGGCCGTGGAGCAACTGGAAGGCAGCGGCGTGGAACTGCATAAATTGCGGGTCCCCGGCCAGGTCCCCATTCCCCGGTGGCTTGCCTTGGAAGCCTTTACCGGTTATGACGAGGCGCCGGTCATTGCCGTGGACGGCCTTTGCCAGAGTACGGCCTCCATCCGGGCGATCCGGTCGGAATTCCGGGCGGTGAGCGGGCTGAATGATGCCGATGAGGATGCGGAGGATCCGGTCCGCATCATCAGCGTCCCGGATTT
>CADBPH010000106.1 GCA_902796455.1 uncultured Bacteroidia bacterium | reverse complement strand
GCGCTCATCATGCCGAACAAGATTACGGATGTGGACGGAGCCTACCGGGGATGGGACCATGAGGTCCACGTCAGCGACAAAGGCGACATGTACACGAATTTCTCCCTTTGGGACACCTACCGGGCCGAGCATCCTTTCCTGGAGCTGCTTTATCCCGAGATCAACAGCGCCCTGGTTCAGTCGCTTCTGGAGAAATTCATCCAGACCGGTCTGCTGGTTACCAATGAATACGGCCAGTGCGAAACGTGGAGCATGATCGGGAACCACGCCGTGGATGTGATTGTGGACGCGTACCTCAAGGGGGACAGGTCTTTTGATCCGGAGATTGCTTACAAGGCCATCAAGCGCTCCATGACCAAGCCGCACAAAAAGTCCGACTGGGACGTTTATGAGAAATACGGCTACTTCCCGTGGGACGGCAGTTCCAAAGAGTCTGTCTCCCGGCTGATGGAGGCCTGCTATGACGACTGGTGCGTCGCGCAGATGGCGAAGGCCTTGGGCAAGACGGAGGATTACGAACGCTTCACCAAGCGCGCCGATAATTGGAAGAATGTCTTTGATCCCCAGATCGGCTTTGTACGGCCCCGGGGGGTGGACGGAAGCTGGATAGAGGGATTCGACCCTTACGCCCTCATCCGTGATCCCGTCACCCGCCGCAGGGACTATACCGAAGGCAACGCATGGCAGTGGACCTGGCATGTCCAGCACAAGCCGGAGGATTTGCTGGAGGCCTTCGGGTCCAACGAAGCTTTCGTCACGAAACTGGATACCCTGTTCTTCTCCGATCCCGGGAAGCTTCCCGGTCACGAACAGGTCGCGGATGTTACCGGAATGGTCGGTATTTACGCCCACGGCAACGAGCCCAGCCATCATGTGGCCTATCTGTACAATTATGCGGGGCGTCCGGACCGTACGGCCAAGATTGTGCGGAAGATCTTTGACGAATTCTATATCCCGGAGCGGGACGGCCTCTGCGGCAATGATGACTGCGGACAGATGTCCTCCTGGTACATGTTCTCGGCTTTCGGGTTCTACCCCGTGTGCCCGGTTTCGGGAGAATACATCTTCGGAGCCCCTCAGCTGAAGGGCGCCACCCTTCACCTGCCCGGCGGGAAAACCCTTCAGATCAAAGCCAACGGCCTTTCTGACAAGGCGATGTACGTTAAATCCATCCGGCTGAACGGCGAGGACATCGGGCTTCACGCCATTACCTACGACCAGGTTACCGGAGGCGGCGTCCTCGAATATGAGATGACAGAAGATGCTGGTATAAAATAAAATAACAATGGACAAGCAATATCTGGTCGGGGTTGATATCGGCGGAACCAAGTGCGCCGTAACCCTGGGCCTTCAGGATGGAGAGAACATCGAAATCGCGGATAAGCTGCGTTTTCCCACCCGGAAGGTGGATGAGACGATCGGGGAAATACAAGCCAACATCCGGGAAATCCTCTGGCGTAACAATCTTTCCTGTAAGGATATCCGTGCAATAGGCATCAGCTGTGGCGGTCCGCTTGACAGCCGGACGGGGGTGATTCTGTCGCCTCCGAATCTCCCGGGTTGGGACAACATTCCCATCGTCAAGATCCTTTCCGAGGCATTCGGCGTTCCCGCTGCCGTCCACAACGATGCCAATGCCTGTGCCTTGGCCGAATGGAAGTTCGGGGCCGGAAAAGGATCCCGGAACATGGTTTTCATGACCTTCGGCACGGGGCTTGGGGCCGGACTGATCATCGACGGAAAGCTCTACACCGGGACCAACGACAATGCCGGGGAGCTGGGGCACATCCGGCTTGCGGAATACGGTCCGGTGGGTTATGGCAAGTCCGGCTCTTTCGAGGGCTTCTGCAGCGGAAGCGGCATCGAACAGCTTGCCCGCTCGATAGTCAAGGAGCGTCTCCAGATGGGGGTCCAGGTGCCATGGTGCCCGGACGGGGACCTGGAGGCGATCACCGCCAAGTCCGTTGCGGAGGCGGCTCTGGAAGGCGACCCGCTGGCCCGGAAAGTCTATGAGATTTCGGCCCGCCAGCTGGGGAGGGGCATTTCTCTCGTAATCGACATCCTCAATCCGGAGTTGATTGTAATCGGGAGCATTTATTCCCGGAACGAGGGCATGTTCAAGCCTT
>CADBPH010000105.1 GCA_902796455.1 uncultured Bacteroidia bacterium | reverse complement strand
CTGGGCGGCCTGGTTCCCGGCAAGCGGGGGCCGCATCCGACCGATCCCGAGATGTACACCCGCTGGCTGCAATACGGAGTTTTCACCCCCATCTTCAGGACCCACTGGAACAAGAGTGAAATCACGGAAAAACGAATCTGGATGCACCCCGACCACTTCCTTGTCATGAAAGAGGCCATCCGGTTGCGATATACCCTGAGCAATTATATCTATAACGCGGCCCGGGAGGCCTATGACAGCGGCATCTGCATCTGCCGGCCCCTGTATTATGACGCCCCGGAGGACGAACGGGCTTACACATACAGCCACGAGTACCTGTTCGGAGACGATATCCTGGCGACCAACATTTCGACCCCGGCCGACTCTATTACCCAACTATCTTCCAAAGAGTTATGGTTCCCGGAAGGGAACGACTGGTACGGCATGGCAACCGGCGAAATGTACCCCGGCGGCGCTTCCGGCACCCATTATTTCACCATCAGCGAGATTCCCTGGTACGTGAAGGCCGGCTCCATCCTGCCCCTTGCCGCCGACGACATCATGAACCTGCAGGAAAACAGCAATATCCTCCGCCTGCTGGTCGTTCCCGGAGACGGAACGACGGAATTATCATACTATGAAGACGATGGCTCGTCACAAGCCTATCCGGAGGATTATGCGACGACGCGGATAACGAAGACCAGCGATACCCACGGCGCGACCCTGACCATCTGGCCCCGGATCGGGAAATATGCCGGCATGGACCCGAAACGGACGCTTTCCGTCACCTTTGAAGGCGTCTTCCCTCCCGAAGAAGTCTTCCTGAACGGGAAAAAAGTGGCCTATGCACGGCGACGCCCGGCGGAAGGGACCCCCTGGTGGACCTACGACGGCTCCGCCCTGGCCTGGACCCTGTATATCCCGGAAGAGAAAGCGTCCCGGAAAGTGACCGTGCGCTGCCGCTACAACGAAGCGACGGCCGGCATGGAACAGCTCCTGCGGGGCAAGAAAGGCCGGATGCGGCGGATCATGGGCTTTACGGATGCCGTCAAGCGGGCCTATTGCCAATTCGACGATCCGTTCCAGGTACAGCCCAAGGCCTTCCTGGATATCGCCCAATGCGCCAGTTACATCACGGAAGACCCGGCCCATATCGTAGACTATCTGCAAGCCTTTGACATGGACGCGATGATCGAAGCCATCTCCGCCAATAAAAAACTACCCAGCTGGTTCAAGGAACGGACCCGGGCCATGGGAAAACTGTATTGAAACACTTGATAATGAAACGAATTGCTCTTATCCTTTCCCTGTGCTTCGCCGGGGTTGCGGCACAGGCAGCCGGGCCACGCGGAGGCCTTCCCGTCCGGCTGTTCGGCGGAGAAATGCACAATTCCAACGCCTCGGTCAAAGCCTCCCTGGAAGCCTCGTTCACACTGGCCCGGACATTGGGATTCAATTCCGTCCTGGCCCCCGTCAGCTGGGAACAGATTGAACCGGAAGAAGGATCCTTCGATTTCACGACGGTGCAGGACATCATTTCCGCCGCGGAAAAATACGACCTTCTGGTCGGCATCCTGTGGTTCGGCAGCTGGAAAAACGGAGAATCCTCCTATCCGCCCCTCTGGGTCAAACAAAACGTGAAAAAGTATTTCCGCTGCGTCGGGGCAGATGGCCTCAACAGTACGACCCTATCACCGTTCTGCACCGCCGCCATGCAGGCCGACGCCACCGCCTTCGCCCGTCTGATGGCCTATATCCGCGACCATGATCCCAGCCGCCGGATCTGTGTCGTCCAGGTGGAAAACGAGTGCGGCGCTTTCATGGAACGAGACCTCTGTCCGCAGGGCGTAAAGGCTTGGAAAAAAGGCGGGTGGGATAAACTCTCCGACCCGCTTACGCCCCAGCGGTTCATGGCGGAAGCGTTTGCCCGCTACGTCGACGCCGTTGCCGCCGCGGGCAAGAAGGAACACAACCTTCCCATGTTCACCAACGCCTGGCTCGCTGGCGAAAACGCCCCTTATAAGCACTACCCCAACGGCGGCCCGCGCGTTGCGGTGCTGGACGTATGGAAACGCATCGCCACCCACCTCGACTGGCTTTCTCCCGACATTTACAGCGCTCCTTTCGCCTCCCTCTGTGCAACTTATTCCGAGGGGCAGCCGCTGTTCATCCCGGAAACCAGCCGGGAAATCGGACGGTATTACTATGCCTTCGGCGAAAAAAAGGCGGCGGGTGTTTTCTCTTTCGGATTTGAAGAATCTTATGACGATCCGTATTATACCATAGAATGCCGCACCTTCTCGGAACTCCTGCCCTATCTGGAACAGGATTTGCCCTCCCGCGGATTCTACCGCGATGCTAAGGTCGACAAGAATGATGCGACGGTCCAGCTGAAGCTGGGGAAATACACCTTTGACGTACACTACATCGACGGGGAAAAGAAGGCGCACGGCATGATCCTGCAGACGGGAGAAGACGAATACCTGGTAGCCGGTGTCGGCGCCTGGATCTCCTTCTCATCCGATCCCGACCAGACGAGCAAGATTGCCTGGTGCGAAGAATTGCGCGGCGATACGGTTTACCAGGTCCTCAACGGAGATGAGACGGGGCATCACAACATGCTGTATCTCAGGGGCCGGCTGCATTTGGACGATTACACAGCTCCGGACGGCACCGTCATTCCGGCACCCGCATACGACCTCTCGCATCAACGTCGTTTCTGGGAGTCGGCACAAGCTCGGTTCAAGACCTCCGGCATCTACCGGATCCGCCTGTACAGTTATCCGGCAAAACCGTAATGCAGACCGCTTTCAAAAACTGGTTTGTCGGCCCGGCAGAAGGATTGTCCGGGCCGAATTTTTTTCGTATTTTTGCGTAGATTGCCGGAAGAGTCCGGACACAACCCAAGACCCCTACGTTTTGAAACAGAAAATCACGGAAGATACCCCACTGATCAAGCAATTCTTCTCGGTCAAGGCCCAGCACCCCGAAGCGGTGCTGCTCTACCGGGTCGGGGATTTCTACGAAACCTACTCCGATGACGCCGTCCTGGCCAGCAAGGTCCTTGGTCTGGTGCAGACCAAGAAATCCAACGGAGACAAGGGATACATCGAAATGGCGGGCTTCCCGCACCATGCCCTCGACGTCTACCTGCCCAAACTCGTGCGGGCCGGTTACAAAGTGGCCGTCTGCGACCAGCTGGAAGACCCCAAACTCGCCGGCAAGAAACTCGTCAAGCGCGGCGTGACCGAGCTGGTCACCCCGGGCATCGCCTTCGGGGACGAAATGCTGGAACAAAAGGAGCATAACTTCCTGACCGGTATTTCATTCGACAACAAACGCTGCGGGGCGGCCTTCCTGGACGTCTCCACGGGCACCTTCCAGGTCACCCAGGGAGAACCGGAATACATCGCGACCCTGCTGGCCTCCCTGCGCCCCAAGGAAATTGTCGTCCCGCGCGGCATGGAAAAGACCGCCCGGGCCCTTTTCGGGGACAACTGGTATTTTTCCACCGTGGAGGAATGGGCCTTTGTATATGATGCCGCCGTCGACCGGCTGAAAAAACAGCTGGGCGTCGAATCGCTGAAAGGATATGCCGTCGGAGACCACCCGATGGGGCTTTGCGCCGCCGGCGCCCTGCTGGTCTACCTGGAGCAAACCTGCCACACCGGCCTGAAAAACATTTGCTCGCTCGGACGCATCGACCGGAACCAATTTGTCTGGATGGACAAATTCACGCTCCGCAACCTGGAGGTCTTCTTCCCGGCTTCCGGCGGGGACGGCGTCTCGCTGGTCAGTGTCATGGACCGGTGCGCTTCGCCGATGGGAGCACGCTTGCTGCGGAGTTCCCTGGCCATGCCGGTGATCGACCGCGGGGAATTGAACGCCCGGTTCGATGTCGTCGGGCATTTTACGGCCCGTCCGGATGATTTGGACACCCTCCAGGCGGCCATCGGACAGATCGGCGACCTGGACCGCATCATCTCCCGGGCGGCAGCCGGAAAGATTGCGCCCCGCGAGGTCCTGCAACTGGGCCGCGGTCTCGCACAAATCGGCCCGATCATGGAGCTGTGCCGTGGAAAGGGGACCGCTCCGCTGGAGGAAATGATGGACGGGATGACCGGATGCGCTGACCTATTGGACGACATCGCCCATACCCTTTCCGGCGAATGTGCGGCCGCCATCGGAAAAGGAGACGTCATCGGTTCCGGCGTGAATGCGGAACTGGACGAACTGCGCAGCATCGCCCATGGAGGCCGGGAGTATCTGCTGGCCATGCAGCAGCGCGAAAGTGAAAGGACCGGAATCCCTTCTCTGAAAATCAGTTACAATAATGTCTTCGGGTATTTCCTCGAGGTGCGGAACACCTACAAGGACAAGGTGCCGCCGGAGTGGATCCGCAAGCAGACCCTCGTCAATGCCGAGCGTTACATCACCCAGGAGCTGAAAGACTACGAAGAAAAAATCCTCGGCGCGGAAGAACGCATCTACGCCCTGGAAACAGACATTTACTCGGCCCTCGTCAGCCGGATCCAGGCAGCCATCCCCGATATCCAGCGCAACAGCCGGATCATCGCCCGCCTGGACATGCTGGCAGGATTCGCTGCCTTGGCCTTGTCCAACCATTACTGCCGACCGGTGATGACCGAAGGGTATGAGCTGGACATCAAGGCCGGCCGGCATCCGGTCATCGAAACCCTCATGGAGCCCGGCGAGGAATATGTCCCGAACGACGTTTATCTCGACAGCACCACCCAGCAGATTATCATCCTCACGGGACCGAACATGGCCGGTAAATCTGCCCTGCTCCGGCAGACAGCGCTCATTGTGCTGATGGCCCAGGTCGGCTCGTTCGTCCCTGCCCGGGAGGCTACGATCGGCTGGTTCGATAAAATCTTCACGCGGGTCGGCGCTTCCGACAACATCTCCCGCGGCGAATCCACTTTTATGGTGGAGATGCTGGAGACATCCATGATCCTGCACAACCTATCGTCCCGTTCGCTGGTCCTGCTGGACGAGATCGGGCGCGGCACATCGACCTACGACGGGATGTCCATCGCCCGGGCGATCGTGGAGTACATCCACGAAAACGGGAAGGGCGCCAAGACGCTCTTCGCCACGCATTACCATGAGCTCAACGACATGGAAGGCACGTTCCCCCGTGTCAAGAATTACCATATCGAAGTCAAGGAGGTCGGGAAGCAGGTCGTTTTCCTGCGCAAGATGGCCCCCGGCGGCACAGCGCACAGTTTCGGCATCCATGTCGCCCGGATGGCCGGCATGCCGCGGGAGGTGCTGACCTCGGCCGAGCGGACCCTCTCCGCCCTGGAAAAGAACCACGTCCCGGAGAACGGAGAGGCAATCCAACTGTCACTTTTCCAGTTGGATGACCCGACCCTGGCTTCTGTCCGGAACACCCTGCGGAAGGCCGACCTGGACAACATGACCCCGCTTCAGGCCTTCGACCTGCTGCGGGACATGAAGAAAGAAGTTGGATTATAATCATAACTGATCATATCATGACACTGAAACATTTGCTCTGCACAGCCGCCTTGGCGCTGGTGCTGCCGGCGATGGTTTTCGCCGCCAAGAAAGACTATCAACTCACCTCTCCGGACGGGAAACTCGCTGTCTCGGTCAACACGGAGAAGGGGCTGACTTACAGCGTCTCCCTGGACGGGAAAACCCTGATTGAGCCCTCTCCCATTTCCATGAAACTTTCCGACGGTACGGTCTTCGGCCAGGATGTGAAAGTCAAGAAAACGGCCAAGCGCAGCGTGGACGAGAACCTCGCTGCCCCCGTTTACAAGAAGAGCTCCGTCCGGGACCATTTCAATGAACTGACCCTGATTTTCAAGGAGTATTGCGTGATTTTCCGGGCCTATGACGAGGGCGTCGCATACCGCTTTGCCGCCAATCGGAAGAAAGACTTCACGGTGGAGAGCGAACAGGCCACCTTCCGCTTTGCGGACGACTGGAGCGGCTACATCCCCTATGTCCGCAGCTTTGACCCCAAAAATCCGGAAAAACAATTCTTCAACTCCTTTGAGAATTATTATTCCCATATCAAACTCTCCCAGTGGGAGAAAGGGCATCTGGCCTTCCTGCCCATCACGGTAGAAGCAGCCGGCGGCGTGAAGATCTGCATCACGGAGTCCGACCTGTTGAACTACCCGGGCATGTACCTGAACAATCCGACGGAATCCAGCACCCTGGAAGGGGTCTTCGCCCCGTATCCCAAGGACGTCAAGCAAGGCGGCCACAACATGTTGCAGGGCTTGGTCCAGACCCGCGAGAAATACATCGCCAAAGCCGCGAAGGACGAGACCTTCCCGTGGCGGGTCATCATCGTTTCCAAGAGCGATAAAGAACTGCTGAACAACGACTTGGTCTGGAAGCTCGGCACGCCTTCGCAGGGCGATTTCTCCTGGGTGAAGCCGGGCAAGGTCGCCTGGGACTGGTGGAACAGCTGGAATCTCTACGGCGTGGATTTCAAAGCCGGCATCAACAACGATACGTACAAATATTACATTGACTTCGCCGCCCAGAACGGGATTGAATATGTCATTCTCGACGAAGGATGGGCCGTCAACAAACAGGCGGACCTGATGCAGATCATTCCGGAGATCGACCTGCCGATGCTCACGAAATATGCGGAAAGCAAGGGTGTAGGGTTGATTCTTTGGGCAGGATACTGGGCCTTCAACCGCGACATCGAGGGAATCTGCAAGCACTACGCCAAGATGGGCATCAAGGGCTTCAAGGTCGATTTCATG
>CADBPH010000104.1 GCA_902796455.1 uncultured Bacteroidia bacterium | reverse complement strand
CCGCGACGGATCTCCGCCAGGGGAAGCTGGATGGAATCCATCGGTTTCCCGTTCAGTTCCAACGAGTTGATATAGGGAGCCTCGTCCGATCCGCCCGTGGTTTCGATGACGAACTTGCCACCCTTGCCATACCGGCGGTTCTGCGTAATGGTTATCTTGTCGAACAGCGGACCGACCACCTGGAACGAGGGATCCGGAGCCGTCAACCCTTTCACATCGAAGAGACCCATGGAAGCCATCACATACCAGGCGCCCAACTGTCCCTGGTCTTCATCCTGGCCGTAGCCATAACCGTGAACCCCTTCCGTCCCATAGAATTCATTGCAGATAATCCGCATCCATTTCTGTGACAGCCAAGGCTTTCCGGAAAAGTTGAACAAGCCGGAGATGTGCAGGTTCGGCTGGTTGCCATGGTTGTAGTACGTCTGCAGGCCGGCGAAAGCATTGATGGTCTTGCCGCCGCCGAAAATACTTTCACGGGAAATCAAGAAGGTAGAATCCAGGCGGTTGTTGAATTCCTCCCGGCCGACCATCTCCACCAGCTGCTCCGGGGCATGGGGCACATAATAGGTATACTGCACCGCATTCCCTTCCTGGAAGCCGATCCAAGCCGCATACGGGTCGAACGGTTCGAGGAAATTCCCCTCCATATCGCGGGGACGGACCAGTTTCACCGACGGGTCGTAGACATTCTTCCAGCTTTCCGAGAGCTTCATCAACTGCTCATAATCCGCCTGATGGCCAAGCGCACCCGCCATCTGGGCGACCGCGTACGAGTTGAAAGCATACTCGAGGGTATGCGACACGCTGAAGCCGGAGCCCAGCGTATCGGAACCGGAATAATAATTCATCCCCTTTCCGATATAAGGCGAATAACCATGCTTGACAAAGGCGCCGATATCCAACTTCCCGGCCCCCTTGGGACGGCCGGCGCTCTCCAGCGCATCCTTGCGCGCCGCCTCATAAGCGAGCGGCACGTCGAAATTGCGGATCCCGCAGTTGTAAGCCGCCGCGATGGCCAGGCCCACGAAATTGGTCCCCACTCCCGAGACGTATTTGCTGCAAGCAATACCGTCCCCGAGCCAGCCCGCATCCTTGAAAACCAGCAACTGGGACGAAATCCAGTCGGCGAAATACTCCGGCCAGGCCAGGGTCCACAACTGGGTCAGATTCCAGAACCCGCCCCAGATCGCATCCGTATTATAATGATTATGAACCGGTTTCCCATCCTTTCCGAGCGGAATCTGTCCGACCGAACCGTCGTGGGCCGGATAGGCGCCGTTCACGTCACTGGCCAGCCCGCGTCCCAGCAAAGCATGGAAAAGACCGGTGTAAAATTTCACCTTATCCTCCTGCTTGCCTCCCTCGACACGGATACGGCCCAGATTCTCCTCCCATTCCTTCGCAGCCGCAGCATGGGCCTGGTCGAAGGTCAAGTTTTTGGCCTCCGTCTCCATGTTCAGCCGCGCATTCTCCACCGACGTGTAAGACAAGCCTACCTTGGCCTCGACCGGGAGTTCCGGATGGTTATACGACAAATACAATCCGCATCCGACACCCTTCAAAGCCGGTTTTCCCGGGAACGTCTTGTCATCCTGGAAGGTCCCGAACCCGTCGGGCTTCCGGTCCATGACCGCACTGAAATACATGCGGACTTCCCCGCCGTGCTGATAATTGTCCACATATTTGGGGACCGTGACAATGAATCCTTCCACCCGGTCATCCTCCGTCAGGTACACACCGGCATCCTTGACAGACCCGTTCTCTCCCATCCGGGTTCCGACATTGAACAGCAGATAGCCCCTTCCCTTCGACGGATCGAAGGTGAAACGATGGAATGCAACCCGCTTGGTAGCAGTTAGTTCCGCCTTAATGCCGTAATCTTTCAGCAGCACGCTGTAATACCCGGGTTCCGCCAGCTCATCCTGCTTGTCAAACCGGGAACGGTATCCGCTGTCCGGATCCTCCAGATCCCCCGGAACCGTTTTCAGCGTCCCGCTCATCGGCGCCAGGACCAATCCGCCCACCTGGAACTCATGGAAAGAAGCAAATCCTTCGATCGACGTATGCCGGGCATCGTACCCGACGGCTTCCCAACCGTGGGGGTTTCCATAATGGCCGTCCGTCGTCGGAGCGGGTTTGGCCATACCGAACGGCACGGCCGCCGGCGTATAGAAAAACCACCGGGAATGGGCCGTTCCGATCTGCGGATCGACATATTGGGAAAGATTCTCCTGCGGGGCTTGGCAGGAAAGGCAAAGCACCGCCAAGGCGGCAAAACCCAGGAAACGATTCATCTTCATATCCTTATT
>CADBPH010000103.1 GCA_902796455.1 uncultured Bacteroidia bacterium | reverse complement strand
TGATGAAGCGGCCTGAAGGCTCCTTCGATTACGCTGTCGAAGGGATTCCATCCCGAGAACAGGAACTTCTTGATATAATATCCGGTCGTAGAGGTCCTGGTCAGACCCGGCGCATCCGCTCCGCCGACACTGGTGTCGAAGGTATACATGATATCGGACGCATCCGTGTTGCGGATTACTTTGGCTCCATTGTAGTTGATTGTGCTGTAGAACCTGGGGTCCCGGTTCTCGTACGGCTTGAGCGGGTTATACTCGGAGCGCGCATCGCCGATGGGATAACCGTTGGCGGCAGGGAAGCGGTCAACCAGGGCCTGGGAAGGAACAATCATGGCCGTTCCGCCGAATCCGATCGGATACATGCTCTTTTCCCAGGTCGTCGTCTCACCGGTAGTGAACTTGGCGCACCAGATGATCTCGGGGCTGTTGGGGTCCGTCCAGTCAATCTTGCCCAACGGCTTGAATCCGTTGGTGAGGGCTCCTTCGCGTTCGATTTTGAACTTCATCACGGCGGCAGCATACTGGGCAGCCTTGGTATAACGTTCTTTAATCTCAGCCGAGTCCTGTGAAAGGTCCGGGTTCCAGGCCGGAGAAGCCCAGTAAAGGTACGTATATGCGCGCAGGGCATCGATTGTAACCCGGTCCATCGTAGTATAACGAGCTGACCCCGTAACGATAATCAGCTGGGAAGGGTCATCCGGAAAGTCCCGGTTGGCATCCTTGAGATAGACATAGGCGGAATCGCAGTCTCTGAGAATCTGCTCGCAACATTCATCGATGGAAGCCCGCTTCAACTCCGAATAGTCGATTTTAGCATACTCCGTCGGTTCCAGCCGGAGGGGAACGCCGTACATCTTGCCGTCCGTTCCTTCCCCGGCAAACATCCGGAGCAGGTCGAAGTACAAGTACGCACGCAATCCGAAGGCATTGCCCTGCAGGCTCCGCCGGAGCGCAAGGTCCGCTTCCGCCTTCAGCATATACTGTGTAGCATAGCCTCTCCCGTCCTTGAGGAACAGATTCGCGTAATTGATCGCGATGTAATTCCTGTTCCACTTGTTTTCGAACGGACTATTGGTCATCTTTCCGTTACCCTCGGAGAACAGCCGCCGGTTATTGTTCTCGTCTGAGTAGACGGCCTCGTCGGAGATTGCGGAAAGACCGATTTTATCATTGTCGTAGAAAGAGTCCGGAAGATAGGAGTTGTAAATCTGATCCACGAACCCACGCAGAACTTCCGGATACTGGTCGATGTTCTCATCCGTGAAGGCGGCCTGAGGGAGCGGCTCCAGGAAATTGCAGGAAACCGCCATCAAACCCGCAAGCACGAAGGGAACGATTCTATTCATATTATTCTTTTTCATATCAGCAGCCTTTTAGAAAACAAGCCGGGCTCCCGCCGTGACCGTCCGGAATAAAGGATATCCGGAGACACCGGCCGAAGAACTTTCCGGGTCCAGGTATTTGTAAGAGGTAAACGTCGCAAGGTTCTGCCCCTTGAGTGAAACCTTGAGCCCCTTGAGGATCTTTTTGTTTTTCAGGGGAATGTCATACGTTAGAGAAGCTTCCTGGATCTTGAAGAAAGAACCGTCGCGAATCCAGAAAGAAGACGTCACGAAATTGTTGGCAGACCTGACATACGACAGGCGCGGATAGTCGCCTCCGATGTTGTCGCGGACGAATGCGGTATAGTTGCCATTCCCCCAGCCGCTCCAGAAATACGTGTCGCTGTTGACGACATCGTTCCCCGCCATACCCGAACCGTACACCTGGAATTCAAGGTTCTTGTACTTCAGGCCGATGTTCAGGGAATACTGGAACTTCGGACGCGTGCTGCCGAGTTCATAATAATCGAACGAATCAATCGCGCCATCCCCGTTTCTGTCGTCATACATCAAGTCCCCGACCTGGACGGTACCGTAGGACGGGATGGTCTCCACCTCTTCCGGCGTCTTATACCGGCCGATGCACTTCAGGCCCCAGATGGCCATGTGGCTCGTCCCGGTTTTTCTCAGGTACTCGTACGGAGAATCATCCGAGAGAATCTTCACATAGGTCTTGTCCCAGTTGAAGACACTCGCATTGGTATTGAATGTAAAGTCCCCGAAAGTACGCCGGTAACCGAGTGTCGCCTCATAACCGGTGATGCGATGTTGGGCATAGTTGCCGTAGAGCGTAATACTGTTAAGAGAGTAGACTGTCGGAATGACCGATGAAATGTCTGCAATCTCGTCCCGCTCCAAGCTGCTGTATGCTGTCAGGCCCAGAGAAAAGCCGTTGCAGAAATCAAAGTCCAGACCGACCAGCCAGTCCCGAATGGATTCCCAGCCCAGAAGCGGATTGGCCAGACGGCTGATGGCCGCCCGCTGAGAAACATACTTCTGGGTTCCGAACCAAGTCGTATGGATCAAACTCGGGCCATAGCTGTAGCCGTTGCTTTGGGAATACCGGGATTCATACAGATAATTCGTGCCGAAGGCGCTGCTGTATTTACCCATCGTACCGAACTGTCCGCGCAGACGCAGGTAATCGATCCAGGAAACATCCTTGAGGAATTCCTCGTTGGATGCAATCCACGCCGCTCCTGCGGAAAGGAAGGGTTTGAACCGATTCGCCCTGTTGAAGCGGGAAGAACCGGTATACTGGAGCACGCCCTCGACAACGTAACGGTTCCGGAAGTTGTACTTGGCCGTTCCGATTCCCTGCACCATGCGGCGATAGTAGCCGACACCGCTCATGGAGGCATCAAAGAGCAGGAAAGAGCCGCCCAGGTCGATGTTATGCCCATTGAAGGTCCGGTTCCAAGTCAGGTCTTCCCGAAGCTGGAGCATCTGGTCGGCACCGTCGGAGTTGATGCTCCTGGCGGCCGTCCGGGAACCTTGGTGGGCCGGGGAAATCACTCCCCTCCCGTCTTCCGCCTGAGGGTCCCAATAATAGGAAAGGTAGTCGTTGTTCTTCGAGAGCGTCGTGGCCATAAAACTGGAATAGCCGAATGTGGTCACAGATTTGAGACCCGGAATCCAGCGTCCGAAATCCATGTCCAGCGCCGCCTGAATCATTGCGGAACGGCTCCGCTGTGCATAGTAGCCGTCCTCGGTAAAGAGGGCATAATAGTTTTCCGGCCACTCGGCGGTTGTTCCATAGATCGTCATGCCGGCATAGTCGCCGTCTGTCTCATTGACCCCGAAGATGACCGGATAGGCGATCGGGGGGACTTTCTGCCAGTCGTTCCAGTTGGAACGGGCCCGGCGGCGGAAGGACAACATGGCGTTAAACCCGGCGTGCAGCGTGATGAAACTGTTGAGCTTCGAGGTGACACGCGAAGAAATGTTGACCCGGTTGAAATCATGCGGCTGATTCGTTTTGACGATATCTCCGGAATAGACTTCGGACAAGGTCATCGAATACTTGGTGGAAGCCCCGCCACCCGTGACGGATACCGAGGCGTTCCCGACAGGCATCATGTTGCCGATCATGAGGGAACGGTAATCCGTATTGGGATACTTCAGGTCGTAGGGATCATTCCGGAGATAGCCCTCGATCGCAATCGGACTGTACAGCTGGGAATAACCGGCGTTTGCCCGCGCCTGGTTGTTGAGCAGGGCATACTCCACACCGTCCGCATATTCCGGGACGATGTCCGTCATGGAAAGACCCGCCTCTGCATTGACATGAATGCGCATCGGCTGATTGTATCCGCCTTCTTTCGTCCGGATGACGATCATGCCGTTGGACGCGAGCGGCCCGACCCTGGCCTTGTCGACCAAGTCGCTGACCAAGGTGACGGATTCGACCTGGGACAGGTCCATGGTATAGTTGTTATACGGGACGATAATCCCGTCGAGCATGAACGTCAAGTCGCCACGACCCCGGTACTTCACGGTAATCTGCTGGTCATTGATGATGAAAGTCTCATAGACGTTCGTATTGTACAGGCCACCCTGTTTCTCTTGCACCACCAGCCCCGGAATGATTCCTTGCAACTGGTTGCGGACATCGCCAAAGACCTTGTCCTCCAAGGCGGTTCCCTTGACGAAGTGACCGCGCGTGGAAGTGGACACCACGGTATCCGCCGGTTCCTGGGCATGGACGGCAACCGCAAACGCCAGGAGGGAGAATGCCAATATGATATAATGATTCTTCATAAGATATCTACTTTTTACTGCCAAGGATCGTTGTTGACAAAATTCTTAAGTTTCTGCGCTTCCGAATCCGGGAACGGCAGGTAATACATGCAGTCTTTCCAGATACCCTGACGGTTGCTGGCCAGCTGGCGCCGTTCATAGATACGGCCGGCCGGATGCTCCTCTGAGACAGGGCAGGACTCTATGTACATGCCATAGAGGGGGTTGACGGCATTGTTCATCGTCTGGGGCGCGATCTTCCAGCGACGAATGTCATAATAGTAGTGGCCGCTCTCGTAAGCGAGCTCCACACAACGCTCGTTGCGGATGCGCTCACGGAAGGTATCCTTGTCCGTCGTGAACTCATCCCGCACCGGCGGCATGTTCACGCGTGCCCGGATCTTGTTGATGCAGTCGAGCGCAGTCAGTTCGTAAGTGCCCGCCGTTCCGTAAGGTCCATAAGCCTCGTTCACGGCTTCCGCATACATCAGATACAGGTCGGCCATCCGGATGAGCGCTTCCAGCTTCGGCGGAGCAGTTGTCTGTTTGTCTCCACGGGCTCCCACCCAATACTTATTGAAATAATACCCCGTATTGGAATAATTGGCCTGGTCCGTATCATGCGATCCCCATTCGATTCCGAAAGTCTCCTGCTCACCGTTCAGGTACGTGATCGGATAAGACTTGCTCACCGGGTCATAATAAATGTTGATGGCCCCGGTTACGAACTCGTTGGTAGAGCCGTCATGCACCACGCAGATGTCCAGCCTGGGATCCCGTCCGCGGGTCGTCCCGGGCGCGAGGCAATATGGATCCTGCTCCATGTAGGATCCTGCCGCTTCAGCCCTGGCCCGGTCTTCGGGCGTATTGAGCGGAAAGCCGTCCGCGGTCTCGAACTTGTCCACAAAATTCTGCGTCGGGCAAATCCCGGAGGCATGCGCGTTGTGGGACTGCGGATAGCAGAACCAACCGGAATAGTTGCGGACATTGTCCTTCCAGTATGAGCCGTCGCCGCTGCTGACCAGCCAGAACCAAATCAGCTCATTGGTCGCTTCCTTGTTGTAATAGTTGTCGGTATAGTTCTCAAAAGGAAGCAGTTCATACTGCTGTTCTTCCGCTGCCTGGAGCGCCTCCGCGCAGGCGTTGGCTGCATTCTCCCAGTCTTCCTGTCCCAGTTCGTTGCTGAGCGGGCTGGCTGCATAGAGCAAGGCCCGTGCCCGGAGACAGAGCGCGGCGACGCCGTTCGGACGGATCAGTGTCGACCCCTGGAGGTGGCCCGGCTGGCCGGGTTTCGCATCACGGCGCATATAGCCGGCCTTCTTGAGGTATTCGTACCCCTTGTACATGTCCTCGGCCGCCTTGACGAAGGTGGAATGGGAACTTTCCCGCGGGAGGTCCCATTCATCCCCGGCGCTGAGCGTATGGTCGATATACGGCATGCCGCCGAACAGGCGCGCCATCACAAAATGGCAGTAACCCCGAAGCGTGTAGCACTGGCCGATCAAATCATCATACTGCTGCTGGGTGATGTTCTGGCATTCGTCGATCCGCTCAAGGGTCAGGTTCGCCTGGCGGATCATGTGGAACATGGCATAGGCTACCGGCTTCGTATCGCCGCCGATGTTGGTCTGATACGTCATTCGGTAGATGATGTCCTGGGGTAAATTGCAATTCTTGAAATTGCGCTGGCACATGCCGAGCTGGCCGGCATCAGCGGCATCCGTCGTACAGACCCAGGTCATATGGTAATCCTCGTTCAAGTCGTAATAATATGGGAACGAGATATTTACACAAGCTTTATTCTTTCCGTAATTGTTGTTATAACAATAGAAGAAATAGCTCGAGAAGTTTTTGTAGGAGGAAAAGACGTCTGCGTCGGAGAGGCCGAGATCGGGATCGACGTCAAGATAGTGGCAGCTGCTCAACGATGCCGCAGCCAAGATGGCCAGGAATATGTTTTTGATTTTTTTCATATTGCCTCCGTCTTAAAAGTCTAACGAAAAACCAAGTTTGAAGGTTCGCATCTGCGGATAAACGGCATAGGAGCCCATCGTACCCGTAGCGTTGCGGTCAACAATGTTGCTGAAAAGGGCCAGGTTCGCCCCAGTCAGGGAAACAGAGAGCGCCTTGATGAAAGAACGGTTGAGTTTGCTCAGGTCGAACCTGTAGGCCAGGCGCGCTTCCTTGATCATGAAATAATCCGATTTGCGCCAGGTGTAGTCCGGCAACCCGAGATCATATCCGCTATTGGTAATGTTCGCAATCGTACCGCCGCCCCAGGAGTACATCAGGTCCGAGAACATAATGACCGGAGCAGTCGCGTCTTGGTTGGTCGGAGTCCAATAGTCCGTCGCATAGTGATGGACGACCCGTTCCCCTCGTGCAAACGGAACCATGGCGTCTCCGTTAATCGGAATGTACTTGCCGATGGAACCGGTACCGAGAATGCTGAAAGAGAATCCCTTGTAACCCAGCCCGAGGTTGACGGAATACACTCCCGGAGAATAAACTGATCCGTGGATGGCATGCAAGTCATCTGAATTGATGATGCCGTCCCGGTTGTAATCCAGGAACTTGTATACGCCGGGGACAACGTTGCCGCCCCAGGAGGTGGTGTAGGTCGGATACCCGTGGATTTCGTCTACAGAGGTGAAATACTTGTCGTCGACGAGGGACTCTCCCTTACGCATCGAACCGTACGGTGTCCCCTGCGTCTTCTGGTACTGGGGAGCATAGGGAAGGTCTTCGTAAAGGGTGATCCGGTTCTCGCTGAGACCAAGCATGAAACCGCTGTCCAGTGTCAGCCGGTTGGGGAAGACGTGGCGATAGCTGAGTTCCACCTCCATACCATGCTTCTTGACTGCACCGTTGTTGATGTCTTTGAAGGACGTCGCAACGAACATCGTGATGACCGGGGGAACAAGGATGCCGTCCCGGTTTTCGTTGAAGAAGTCCAAGTTGAGGGAGAGGTCTCCGCCGAGCCATGCCATCTCGATACCGAGATCCCGTTTGGTCGCCGTTTCCCAGCGGGCGCTCTCGTTCGCTGCCGCTCCTTCGGTGATGAAGGATCCGGCATTGGAAACATTCACCTTGCTCCAATAGGTGTAATAGAGCCAGTTGGCCGTCGAGTTGTCGCTACCGACAACACCGTGGGAATACCGGATCTTGAAGGTGTCCCACCAGGGCAGCGCTTCCTTCCACCATTTCTCTTTGGAGACAAGATAACCGACCGCGACCGAAGGGAATACGCCATAGCGGTATTTCGGAGCAAACTGCTCGCTGCCGGTTACGCCGACATTGAACTCAAAGAGGTATTTGCTCATATAGTCATACGTCAGACGGCCGACGAAGGACTGGTTGCGCTTCGGGAACGCGGAGGAGGCATTGTACTGGCGCTGGTTGTACAGGAGCAGCCCCGACACATTGTGGCGCTTCGCGAACTGCCGTTTGTAGTTCAGCGCTCCTTCCAAGTAGAAAATCCAGGCCACGCTGGTGGGGGAGTTGTTGGAAGACACCCCGTAAGGCTTGAGGTTCCAGACATAGTTGGAAGGCGTACTCCGAATCCAGACATTCTCGAGACCCATGTCGACGGACTCCCAGTTGATATCCCACATGGGATTATCCACGAAAACCTTTTCCTTCAACACTTCATATTTGGAGGAATAGCCGACCTTGCCGCTGAGGGAAAGGCCCTTCGTGATGAAGTCCAGGTTCTGGTCAAGAATAAGGTCCGTGTTGATCCGGTTGGTTTCCCTCCGGACATAGGCCGCATCCACCATGTAGGAATAAGGGTTGATCGTATTATAACCCTGCCGGTTACCGATCCGGTCGCCGTGTTCGTTGGGGTATTCCGGATCCGGATACCACTCAAGGGCATAGGCGGGATAATAAGCGGGATAGGCAATCGTGGAGGCACTGTACATGGATCCGAAGATGGAGGAAGACGAGACGGGAGAGTTTTGATCACTATAGGTAATCGGCCCCTGATTGTCCGTCAGGTTACCACCGGACTTCAAGGAAATGACGGTCGTACGGGTCAGGTTGAAGTCCAGGTTGAGCCGCCAGGTAATCCGGTCCGACGCATAGTGCGTTTCTCCGAGTTCGTGGATATCCTTGAGAATCGAGCCCTCGTGGACATAGGTTCCGCCGAGGTAATACTTGAACCGGTCGGTCCCGCCGGAAAGGCTCATGTTGGCGTCGAAAGTGGGGGCAAAAGGCTTCGTCATCAACTCATAGAAATTCGTATCCGGGTAACGGAGCGGATTGGAGCCATTGGCAAAAGCCTCGATTTCCTTATCCTCATACTTCGAGCCGAACGAACCCTGGTTCATGAATGCCACGTTGGCCATTTTCGCCGTACTTACGGCATCAATGTGCAACGGAAGCATGACCGGATTCGAGAGACCGTATTCGGCGCCGATATGGAAACTCGGCTTCCCCTTCTGACCCGTCTTGGTCGTTACGAGGATCACACCGTTTGCTCCCTTGGCTCCGTATACCGCAGTCGCGGAAGCGTCCTTCAGGACTGAAACAGAGGCGATTTCCGTCGGAGCGATTTCATCCATCGTACGCTCGATGCCGTCCACCATGACAAGAGGGGCATTTCCGTTCCAGGAGGAGAGACCCCGGATCATGAGGCTTTCCTTATTCTCTCCCGGAGCACCGGAAGCATTCGAGGAATAGGAAAGGAGGTTGGACACCTTTCCGGCAAGCGCATTGGTGATACTGGTGAAGGAGGACTGCTCAAGGACGTCCGCCTTGACTTGAGAAATCGCGCCGACAACGCTTTCCTTTTTCTGGACGCCGTAACCGACCACGACAGCATCTTCCAGCAGGATCGAATCTTCCCGGAGCGTGACGAACCAAATATCAGCCTGGTCGATCCGTTTGGATTCTTCTTGGAAACCGATGCAGGACACAACCAAGGTAACGCCCTTCGGAACTTGGATGGTAAACTCGCCCTTGGCGTCCGTGATGACACCACCGAGCGCAGGATTGCCTTTCACTACGACCGCCGCCCCGGCTACCGGTTCGGAGGCCTCATCGACGACGGTTCCCTTCACGGTGACCTTCCCGGTAGACTGTGCGGACACAGTCCCAATGGCCAGCATGAAACACGCCATCAATGAAAGTAAAAACTTGCTTTTCATTATGTAGTAGTGTTTTATTGCGGGTTATACTTGAGGACCATTTTAGAGACGCCTATGCCGAGGGCCGCGCAGACCAGATAATAGGATTTCCCGGATACCGGATCGATGATCGTAAAGGTATGCGCTGCGTTCTTGACTTCCGTCGGGATAGATATATGATAAGCTTCTACAGAAGCGTCATAATAATCCGCAATCAGCGCACCGTTGTGCGTCTCCGAAGTGACCGAGGCCCGGCGGCCGGAATAGTTGCCCGCCCCCATGGTGAAGGTCATCGAGGCCAGGGCCATGCCCGGAATCACCGGCGTTCCCAGGTAGTCTGCCGGGTCGAGCACCAGATAACCGTTCGCGCTGTATTTCGGCACTCTGCCATTTCCGTTAAAGATTGTGAAATCATAATAGTTTCCGTCATCCGCGAGGACGGCATAAGTACCATTCGGGATGCTGGACTTCACGGATGACATGCTCGCCGGACAGGTCGTAAAGTCGAATGTAAGCTCGACGGGTTTAACCGGGACCTCATAGGTAAGGACAACCTTAGAAACACCGATACCGACAGCCGCGCAGATCAGATAATAGGATTTCCCGGATACCGGATCGATGATCGTAAAGGTATGGTCTACGTTCTTGACCTCCGTTGAGATGGATTTATGATAGGCTTCCTCGGAAGCGTCATAATAATCCGCAATCGGCGCACCCGTATGTGTCTCCGAAGTAACCGAGGCCCGGCGGCCGGAATAGTTGCCCGCCCCCATGGTGAAGGTTATCGAGGTCAGGGTCCCGTCGGGAATCACCGGCGTTCCCAGGTAATCTGCCGTATTGAGCACCAGATAACCGTTCGCGCTGAACTGCGGCGCCCTGCCGTTCCCGTTAAAGAGCGTGAAATCATAATAGTTTCCGTCATCCGCGAGGACGGCATAAGAACCATTCGGGATGCTGGACTTCACGGATGCCATGCTTGCCGGGCAAGTCGTAAAGTCGAATGTAAGTGTAATCTTCCGGGTTGTCGAGGCTTCCTTGACTGTCACGGTACACTGGGCCGTAAGCCCGCCATCCACCGCTTTCGCCGTGATTACGGCTGTGCCGAGGGCGATACCTTCAACGCGACCGTCCACGACTGTCGCAACAGAAGGATCGGAAGAGGACCATTCAATGGTCTTGATCGTGCAGTTTGCCGGTGCAAGGGTGGCCGTAAGATAGGTGGCCTTGCCCGGAGAAACGGTGATGCTGGTCTTATTGAGGGTAATTCCGGTTACGAGGACACGGCTGACCGTCACGGTGCAGGTGGCCGTCTTTCCCCCTTCGACAGATGTTACTGTGATTACGGTCACCCCTTCGGCGTGGGGCGTTACGACACCTTTTTCGTTGACCGTGGCAATCGCAGGATCAGAAGAACTCCATGTAACGTCTTTAATCCGGGCTTTGTCCGGATTAACCGTCGCTGTCAGCTGGAGGGTGCTTCCCAAATAGAGGGTTGCCTCCGTCTGATCGAGCGAGACGCTCTCCACATGGATGTTTTCGAGGACGTTGACTACACAGGTGTCCTTCAAATCCAATTTTGGAGACCGGGCCACCACTTTGGTCGTACCGACCGATAAGGCAAAGATATGGCCCGTCGCATCAACTGTGGCGATTTTCTCATCGAGGGAGGTCCATTCGATCTCCGTCGCGGTCGCCGATTCAGGATAGATGAATGCGGTCAAACTGTCGGAAAACTCGTTCCAAATGTTAACGGTATCCTTGTCGACCCTCATCATCTGCACATAAATATCTTTCTGCTCTTTCG
>CADBPH010000102.1 GCA_902796455.1 uncultured Bacteroidia bacterium | reverse complement strand
AGCCGTAGCTACGTGACTGATGACAAAGGAGGAAATGGCCGGAAAGGCCGCGAAAGAAACAAGAACGATTATTTTAAAACAGCTTCTCAATCTGACAGGGCGGTTGAGGTTACATGGTCGTCGGAGAAACTGAAATAAGAGTCGCTGCAGATGATGATGTGGTCCAGGAGTTTAATGCCGAAACTATCCAGGCTGTCCCGGATTTTTTCCGTCATGACGATATCCTCCTTGCCGGGATGCGGATCCTCGGCAGGATGGTTGTGGACCAGGATAATTCCTTTCGCTTTCTTCTCGAGGGCCCGCTTGACGATGGCCCGGCTGTCGATGCTGACCGATTCCAGCGTGCCGGAGGCAAGTTTTTCCTTGGCTACGATGTAATGGGCGCGGTTCAGGAACAGACACCAGGTTTCTTCATGGGCAAGCCCTTTGAGACGCGGGGTCATCAGCGCGGCGATTTCTGACGGACTGCGGATGTGCACTTTGTTCAGGGTGAGTGTTTCCGCGGAAAAACGGCGCGCCAGTTCAAGGGCGGCCGAAATGGTGGCCGCCTTGTCGGGGCCGATCCCCGGAACCTCCGTCATCTCTTCCGGGCTCATGCCGGACAGGTGCGTCAGGGACCCTGCTTTTTCCAGCAGGAGCCGGGCAACTTCCAGGACATTGCAACCGGCTGTTCCCGTGCGCAGGAGGATGGCAAGCAGCTCGGCATTTCCCAAAGCGCCTGCCCCCTGGGTCAGGAGCCTTTCGCGGGGACGGTCTTCTTTACCGAATTGTTGGATTTTCATAAGGCAGAATCGTTTGCCCGGCAAGATAGGACGGGCGCAGAAAACAAAACAGCGGATGTGGCATGGCCATCCGCTGTTTTTGAGGATTCTTTTGATTTCCCCGCAGTGCAAAGATTTTTCTTTATCACTTCCCCTGGTGCGCCTCCAGCAGGAGATCGCCCAGTTCCCGGACATCCCGGACGATGACATCCGGCGGGAAGAATTCGGGGTGGGGGTTGGTCCGGGCATCTTCCGCAACTTTCTGGGCCGTCTCCAGGGTGGTCTCCCCGGAAAGGACCAGGACACCGGTCGCCCCGGCATTGTGGGCCATGGCCGTGTCTGTGTAAATCCGGTCGCCGACCATGGCAATCTCGTCCGCGCGAAGTCCGTGCCGGTGCATGATGCCCGAGAGCATGGTCGGGTCCGGTTTGCCCAGGACAATGTCCGGACGGCGTCCGGTTGCGTGCTCGATGCATTTCTGCAGGGAACCGCAGTCCACCAGGACGGTTTCCTGGTCGGTAGGGCAGACCCGGTCCGGGTTGGTGGCGACATAGGGGATTCCCTGGGAGGCCCACCAGGCGGCCCGGCAAAGGCGGGAATAAACCAGCGTCGTGTCGAAAGCGACGACCAGAACGTCGGGCCTGTCCGCCGGATCATCCGCGCAGGCTTCGAACCCGGCTTTCTCGAATTGGGATACCATGCTCGGCGTACCCAGCATGAAAAGCCGCCGCGCTGCGGGATAGGTTTCCTTGATATAATCGATGGCAGCCAGCGAAGTCGTATACATGTTGCCTTCGTCGGCGTGGATGCCCATTTTTTCCAGTTTCAGCAGGTAGTCCCGGACGGATTTGGTCGGATTGTTTGTCAGGAAAGAATAACCGATTCCGGCATTCCGCATGTCGGCCAGGAATCCGGTCGTAAAAGGAAAAAGATTGTTGCCCAGATATATAGTCCCATCCATGTCCAGCGCGAGATGGC
This sequence comes from uncultured Bacteroidia bacterium, assembly GCA_902796455.1. Taxonomy (GTDB): domain Bacteria; phylum Bacteroidota; class Bacteroidia; order Bacteroidales; family UBA932; genus Cryptobacteroides. Next base: position 2,137 of record CADBPH010000102.1, on the reverse strand, counting down.
GGATTTTGGCAAGCCGTCCGCGGAGTTCGGGAGTAAGGGAGGGGTTGTGATTCGGAAGCATGTGATTTCGATGAGTTTCGTTTCGAAGCAAATTTACGAAAAAACTGGAAAGTTCAGGGTGATTTTCATTATATTTGTACAAGGGACCGGCTGCGGTACCCCTTTCATTTTTACAGATAAGCTATGGATCAGCAAACCATCAAGAAGTACAATTACTGGCAGTGGCGAACCCTGATTATCCTGATGATCGGGTATGCCTTGTTCTATTTCGTCCGGAAGAATTTCAGCATCGTCATGCCTGCGCTCGAGTCCGAATTGGGCTTGACCAAGGTGCAGCTCGGTCTGTTCCTGACCCTGCATGGCATTATATACGGTATCTCCCGCTTCGTGAACGGGTTGTTGTCCGACCGGGTGAAACAAAAGAAACTGATCATGGCGACCGGTCTCCTGCTGTGTGCCCTTGTCAATATCCTGATCGGGCTGAGTCCGCAGATGAACGGGCTGTTCCATTTCATGGACGACCAGGGGAAGGCGACGGTCGGTCTGGCCTACTTCATCGGTTCGCTGTGGGTGGTCAATGGGTTTACCCAGGGAATGGGGTATCCGCCTTGCGGTTCGCTGATGGCCCACTGGATCAAGCCCTCGGAACTGGCGACCAAACAGTCCATCTGGAACAGTTCGCACTCCATTGGCGCCGGGCTGGTTGCCCTGCTTTGCGGGACGGTGATTCTCAAGGGGTTCGGATATGAAGCCTGGCAGTGGTGCTTCTTTATTCCGGCGATCCTGGCCTTGTTGGGCTGCGGTCTGATTTACTGGGGACTGAAAGATTCCCCGGAATCGGTCGGCCTGCCTGCTCCGGAAGAGATGGACAAGGAAGAGCATGGAAAACCGGAAGGAGCCCCGGATGTCCGGGTCAAGAGCAGCGGGGAAGTGTTCCAGAAGTTCCTGAACAAGATGGTTTTCGGCAATCCGATTATCTGGGTGCTGGCGATTACGAATTTCTGCGTCTATGTGATCCGGTTCACGATCCTGGACTGGGGGTCGACGTTCCTGACGCAGTACAAGCACATGTCCATTGACACAGCGTCCGTTGTCGTTGCGGCCTCCGAGATTGTCGGCGGCATCATCGGTACGCTCCTGGCGGGCTGGGCGACGGATAAGTTCTTCGGCAGCAGGGCGCACCGGACTTGCCTGGTGGGATTGGTCGCGGCGACCCTCTGCTTCTTCCTGTTCTGGCGGATGCCGGAGCACCTGTCCTGGCTCTCCATCGTTTTCATCGTCCTGTCCAGTTTCTTTATCTACGGGCCCCAGGCCCTGCTGGGCATTGCGGCGTCCAACCAGGCGACGAAACGGGCCGCGGCATCGGCCAATGGTGTCCTGGGTATTTTCGGCTATGCGAGTACGGCCGTCTCCGGTATCGTTTTCGGTGCGATTGCCGACAAACTGGGTTGGAATTCAGTCTTTGAGGTGGCGATTCTGTTCGGCATCATCGGTTCCGTCGTGATTGCGACCATCTGGCGGGCACCTGCCGACGGATATGAGAAGGGCAAGAAGCTGCTGGCTGAATTGCGCAGGCAAAAAGCGGAAGAGACCGCTTGAGTGGCTTTAGGAAGGCTATTTGACAAAGTGGAATGCATTGCCTGAATGCTTCTTCCCGTTGAGTTTCCAACTCCGGTTGCATTTCGGCGTTCTTCCTTCCCGGTGGTCGGAACAGTGGTAGTGGATCGTATCCTCGGACCCGTCCGGCCATTTCAGGAGAATGTCTTCGTCCATGTCCAAGGCGCCGTCTATTTCGCCGAACCAGAGGCGGTACAGTCGTTCGCCGGAAGTTGCATAGGGCTGTGCGAAAAGTCCGTCCAGCACAGCGAGATAGGCTTTTGTCGGAATCGCTTCTTTTCCGCGGTCATCCCAATTCCTGACCGGATAGGTTTTTCCCTGGAAGGTGAGGGTCATTCCGGGCATGTCCGGGGAAATGATCGAGTTGCCCGCTGCATCGGTGGCGGTAATATACAGGTTGACGGGCGCCCAATCAACGATATAGTTCCCCAGGATGCTTTCACAGGCCGGGGCTGCGATGAGCGCGGCTATCAGCAACAGGGAGACAGTGATTCTCTTTCTCATGGCGATTCGTTTTCTT
>CADBPH010000101.1 GCA_902796455.1 uncultured Bacteroidia bacterium | reverse complement strand
TTTCTGGTGCGGGTCCGGATAACGGTTGTATCCGTTTTCATACGGACTTTCATTCGCATCGAGGAAAATCCCGACCGGCCCGGTGTATTCATCCCGGGCAGTCGAATAAGGCGTCAGTGCGGCAATGTTTTTCCGCACCAGGGGAAGAATGGTCTTATTCATCTGCTTGCAGTCTGAGTGTTACAGCATTGGCATGAGCCTGGAGCCCTTCGGCGCCGGCCATGGCCGTGATGGTCGGGGCAAGCCCGCGAAGGCCGTCCCGGGTAAGTGTCTGGAGCGTCATTTTGCGAAAGAAACTGTCCATATTCACGCCGCTGCAGGACTTGGCCCACCCGCTGGTCGGCAGGGTGTGATTGGTCCCGGAAGCATAATCTCCGGCGCTCTCCGGCGCCCAATTCCCGACAAAGACACTGCCGGCAGCCGTAACCCGGTCCGCCACGCCGGCGGCATTTTCCATCGAAATAATCAAATGCTCGGGAGCATATTCCTCCGCAAAGGCAAGCATCTCGTCAGCGGAAGGCAAAACGACGGCCAGACTGTTCTCCAGAGAAGCGGCGATCATCTCCCCGCGGGGAAGCTGTGCGGCCTGCCGGTCCACTTCCCGCAGCACCGCAGCCGCCAGTTCTTTGTCCCGGCACACCAGCACGGCCTGGCTGTCCCGGCCATGCTCCGCCTGGGAAAGCAAATCCGCCGCAACGAAGGCCGGACGGGCTGTATTGTCAGCCATGACCATGACTTCAGACGGCCCCGCCGGCATGTCGATGGCGGTTCCCCGCTGGCTCACCAGTTGCTTGGCCAGGGTCACGTACCGGTTCCCCGGCCCGAAAATCTTGTCCACCTTCGGAACCGTTTCCGTCCCGAAAGCCATGGCTGCCACTGCCTGGGCGCCGCCCAGCCGGTAGATACGCCGGATACCGCACAGGGAGGCGCTGTAAAGCACTTCCGGTGCAATCCGTCCGTCCGGGGCACTCGGCGTACACAGGATCACCTCGGGACAGCCGGCCAGGGCTGCGGGAACAGCCAGCATGAGGACGGTGGAAAACAGCGGTGCGCTGCCGCCGGGGACATACAGGCCGACCCGGCGGATCGGAACCGGCCGCTGCACGCAGACCACCCCCGGACGGGTCTCCACCCGGACTTCCGCAGGTAGCTGCGCGCGGTGGAAGGCCATGATATTCTCTCGGGCGATGCCGATCGCTTCACGGACAGCCGGAGAAACGGCTTCCGCCGCTTCGGCGATTTCCTGCTCCGAAACCGGGATCGAGGCGTCCACCCGGTCGATTTCCTTCATCAGGCGGACCAAGGCCGCATCGCCTTCAGATTCAACCGCTTGCAAGATTGCTTCGACACGGGGCGCCACGGCGGAATAGTCCGCCGCCTTCCGTCCGCACAGGTCTTTCCATGTTTCCCTGGAAGGATAAATGACTGTCCGCATGGCTTACAAGATGATTTTGTCGACATCCATGACCAGAATTCCTTCGGCGCCGATGGCTTTGAGCTGGCGGACCTTGGTCCACAAGTCCGACGCATCGACGACGGAATGCAGGGAATACCACCCCGGGGAAGACAGCGGAATGACCGTCGGGCTGCGCATGGCCGGAAGAATCCGGACCGCTTCCTCCAACGCCGTTTCCGGAAGATTCATCAACAGGTATTTCTTGTCCCGGCTCAGGTTCTCGGATTCGATGCGGAAGAGGATTTCATCCAGGATTTCCCGCTCCTGGGTGGACAGATCCGGTTTCGCGATCAAAACAGCATCGGAGACAAAAACCTTTTCCACTTCTACCAGGCCATTGGAAATCAGGGTGCTTCCCGACGAAACGATGTCGAAAATCGCATCGGCGATCCCGATGGCCGGCGCAATCTCGACCGACCCGGTGATCACTTCGATTTTCGCATCGATTCCGTTATCATCCAGGTATTTCCGCAAGATGTTCGGATAAGAGGTCGCGATCTGTTTGCCGGCGAACCAGGACGGTCCGTCATACGCTGCCCCCTTCGGGATCGCCAGGCTGAGGCGGCAGCCGCCGAATCCCAGGTGGCTGACAACATCCACACGGGCCCCTTTTTCGGCCACCTCATTCATTCCCACGATGCCAAAAGCGGCCGTCCCGCCGGCAACCACCTGCGGGATATCGTCATCGCGCAGATACAAGGCCTCGATCGGGAAATCGCGGGAGGGGGAAAGCAACTTCCGCTTGGCTTCTTCCAACGTGATCCCGATACTCTGGAGCAGAACCACGCTTTCTTCATTCAGTCTGCCTTTCGACTGGATTGCAATTCGTACCATATCTATTTGTCAAGTATTTCCACAAAAAAAGGCTCACCTTTGCGGTAAGCCTTTGCATGTGTTTATTGGGGAACAATATGACACCGTCAGCCTACCCTATCTCGCGGAGACATGGTGGTGATGATGGCGGAAATTGTTGCTGTTGCGTTTCATACTGCCGTAAAGATAGTATTTCCTTTTGAAGAATCAAAAAAGTGTGGAAAAAAATCACGCAATCTCCCCGTTTCCGAAATCCATGATGATCCGGATGACTTCGGACGGATCATCCGTGACGGACAGGAGCAATTTCTTGTATTTCCCGCGCGCAAGGAGGTCTTCCAGGAGGGAATAGACCGGGACTTCCTTCGTGAAAAATTCACGGCCGATGAAAACCATCGGGCTGGACACGCCGAAGGTCTCATAATGGTTCTGCGCGGCGTCCTGGAAGATTTCCTGCAAGGTGCCGGCCGAACCCGGAGAATAGATGATGCCGCCTTTGGCGATCGAGAGCAACGTATCTTCCCGGATGCTGTTGTGGAAGAATTTCGCAATGTCCGTTGCGAAAGGAGTCGCCGGCTCATGGCCGTAGAACCAGGTCGGAATGCCCATGCTGCGGAATTTCCCCTGCGGGTACTTCGCCCGCACGGCAAAGGCGGTCCGGAGCCAGCCGGCATCCCGGAACGAGGGCGCGGCGGACAGGATGGACAGCGCATCATCGACTTCTTCCTCCGTCCGGCCGGCCATCCACGCGCCCAGGTGCGTCGCTTCCATCGCGCCCGGTCCGCCGCCGGAAACCATGATCTTCCCCTTCTCTGTCAGCGATTTGCTGATCATGACCACCGTTTTGTAGGACGCATCGGTACGGATCAGGGCATGCCCGCCCATCACAGCCACGACCTGCCGCTCGTCAAACCGGCTGAGGAACTCGAACATGGCATCGCCGATCGCCCGGTCATGCAGCGAGCGTCCAAGGGTCTCGCGGATGTTGTTGCAATGCGTGCCTTTCTCGATGTAATCGGCATAGACACGGGCGTCAAAACAAGTGGAATAACTGTCTTCGTCGTCGGGGTCAAAACCGGCGTACAGGCTTTCCCCTGTATAGAGGCTCGCTTTGAACACATTGTAAATCATTCCCATGCGCGGAAACACCAGGCAGGTGCTTCCGATACTGTCTTCCATTTCGGCCGGAATTTCACAGCCGAGGAAGCAGCAATCCGAGAACCGGTGCCGGGCCGCGACATATTGCGGGGCCTGCCCGAAATCAATGTACTGGAAAACATAATGGGAAACAAAGCCGGTTTCATCGGGGGCCGGCAAAAAAGATAAACTGGAGATTTCCTTGTAGGGAGTAGGCATGGTTGATATCTGTTTCTGGAATTATACGAAGTGTACGCGATAGGCGCAGCCGTTATAGCCTGCTCCAACCGTATATTGCATGGCTGTCGGAGAAAAACGCTCCGCATAAAAATAATGGCAGTGGCCGCAGAGAATCCCCTTCAATTGAGGCTGTTCCTTCAGCCAGTCGGCAAATCCGAGCGTCACGGCATCGGCTTTCTGCTGCACGCTGCGCCGGCGCCACCACTGGTCTTCCGGATACACGGCCTTCGTATCAAAGGTCGCCGTCAGGGCATCGGGGACCGCACACAGATAGGCGCATACGCCCTTTGTCTTTTCCATGGCATACGCATAATGACGTGGCGTATAGAACGGGACGTGACAGAGCAGGACGACAGGATGTCCGTCTGTGAAACAATCCTTTATCTGTGCGACCTGCGCGGCCGTCACCCGGTAATATCCATTGTCGAAGCAGACGAAACGAACCCCGCCGATGTCGCGGGAGAAAACCGTCAGATCATTCGGAAATGCCTCTTGGACACGGTCATAGCTCGCTTGCCTGTATGCCGCATCCTCCAGGGCTTCACCGACATATTGGGAATATTCATGGTTCCCGGCGCATACCGTCCAGTCCGCTCCCTTGAATGCGGCAGCAGCATGGTCCAGATTCGATTCCGACACGAAGTCAATCATGTCGCCCGTATGCAGGATCGGCATCTCATGAACAGCCGCATAGTGCATCAATTCGTCCAGGTAATGCTCGGCAAAAGGGAAATGTTTCAGCCTTCCGGCAGCCAGGGCGGTTTTCCGCTCGTTGTCGCGGGAATCCGCCAATACCA
>CADBPH010000100.1 GCA_902796455.1 uncultured Bacteroidia bacterium | reverse complement strand
TTTGAGTCATCTCTGGCAGGGGGTTATGCAGATGATGAGATTGTCTGGTAAAAAAAAGGAACGAAAAGGGTCGTCCCCATCGTTCCTGTAACAGGGGGAGAAGCACATCGGATTACCGTCGAGTAATAAGTGTCTGTACCCATACCAGAAATAAAAAGCAGAAAAAAGTATTGTATCTGGTTGCTCTTGGTTGTGCGTTCTGGTAAAATGGTTATACCGGATTGTACCTAATTACAAGGCGTTTAGTACCCAGGATCGGTTCAAGCTCCTGCGTCCGCTCCTGCTGCAGCTTCTGCTGCTCGATCATGGCGGCAAAGCCTTTCTTCTGCCAACTGTAATAGGTCTTTGGCTTGATGCCGCGGTCTGCGCACCAGCGGGTTACTGCCTGACCGCTGCTCCGGCACTCAGCGACACGCTGGCTCCATTCCAGAAGATTTTGCTGTGCTCGCGCACCCCGAATCGTGAGATCATTCATCGCTGTCCCTCCCAGTCTATGTGAATCCCCGGCAATCGATGGAATTGCCAGGCACAGATGTGGAACCCCCGCAGACTCGCATCGACTCGATGGATGTCCACGAGAGTCCCCGTACATTCTCTCATAGGTGGGAGGCTGCTTCAATCCGCCTACTTATTTGACGCTTACCGAATGACAACGAATTGTAAACTTATGTCCCTATTATGCTCTTGCTAATTCGGTACAACGGGAGGTATAATCTACTCCGTATTAGGTGAAAACGCGCAAAGGGATGAACATAGCCAATCAAAGAATGCGTCCCGTATCGGAAGGGTGAGCCTGTGCCCGGCGTCAAAGGCATCGGCACGTTTACCCGCCGCCGCGGCGTCCATGCCGAACCCTGTCCAACTGCCGCCTGATGTTATAATGTAAACTGATTTAGCTTAGTATGCACATATTCGGAGGTCACTGTATGAAAAGACTGCTTTCTGCTGTACTTGCCTTTCTCCTGTTGCTGGGGACCGCTGCTCCCGCTCTGGCCGCCAATGCTAAGGCGGTCACCATGCGCGTGGACCTGGTGGAGGGCAGCGTCATCATCAGGGACGCCGCCGGCGTCTCCCTCGAATACTCTGAGGGTATCCAGATCTACAGCGGCTACAGCGTCGAGACCGGCGACGACAGCTGCGCTTATATCATTCTGGATGAAGAGAAGGCCATCAAGCTGGGCATGGACACCACCGTCACCATCAAAAAATCCGGGCACAAGCTCCAGGTCAAGCTGAAGGCCGGGGAGCTCGTATTTAACGTGTCCACGCCTCTGGCCGAGAACGAGAACCTGGAGATCCGCACCAACACCCTGATCACCAGCGTCCGCGGCTCCTCCGGCGGTGTGAACGCCGAAACGGGGGAGATCTTTTACGGCACCGGACACGGGATCGTCTGGTTCCGTGAAACGGATCAAACGAGTTCCTTGTATGGGCTTTCCCAGCGCACGGAGCTTTGGGGCGGGCGGATCGTCAGCGTGAAATGGCCGGTGAAAGATATGGAGCTTTCGGATTTCTCCGCTCTTTTCCTGGGTGAAGTCGCCGAGAACCCTGACCTGCAGAATTCGTTGAAAATGGAAGGGAGATTTGATCCCCAGGATTTGATCAACCTGCTTCCGTCCATCCTGGAAGCGGAAATTGCGGCGCGGGAGGAAGCGAAGGCCAGTGCGGTTCCCCTGCCCGAAAGTGCTACCGTCAGCCCCGTCAACGGAGATAATGTCAATCCGGCCTTCAACAATAACTGGGATCTGCCCGCCATCGTTAAGCCTCCTTCCATCATTGATCTGGATGATTTTATCATTCCCGACGACCCCATGAACGCGGATGAACCGGAAACCACGGCTTACACCGTCACATGGCAGGATGAAGACGGCACCATACTGGAAATAGACAAGCATGTTCCCGTCGGCACCGTCCCGGAATTTAACGGCAGTGACCCCGTCAAAGCCGCCGACGCCCAGTTTACCTATTCCTTCGCGGGCTGGGATTCCATTCCCGCCGCAGTCACCGGCGACGCCATTTACACCGCGACCTACACGGGGACCTGTACCGTCACCTGGAAGGACGCTGACGGCACCATTCTGGAAACGGACGAGAATGTGGCCTTCGGCTCCACTCCCTCCTTCGATGCCGTGGAACCCGCCAGGGATCCCGACGCTCAGTTTACCTATTCCTTCTCCGGCTGGACGCCTGAGGTATCCCCTGTTTCCGGCAACGCGAC
>CADBPH010000099.1 GCA_902796455.1 uncultured Bacteroidia bacterium | reverse complement strand
CTGTACTGGCTGGAGCGCCAGTTGGAAATCGGGGCCATCGTGACCGAATGGGACGCGGCCCGGCAGTTGGGGGCATTGCGGGCGCGGATTCCGGGCTATCGCGGAGACAGTTTCGAGACGATCTCCGCCTATGGACCGGGGGCAGCGCTGCCGCATTATATCACCCCGGCCGGAGACGATGCGCCCCGGATTGAACCGAAGGGGCTCTACCTGGTGGATTCGGGCGGACAATACCTTTTCGGGACAACGGATATCACCCGTACCATCCCGGTCGGACCTTGCACGCCGCTCGAAAAAGAAGACTACACCCTGGTGCTGAAAGGGCATATCGGCTTGGCGATGGCTGTTTTCCCCAAGGGGACGGCCGGGTGCCAGCTGGATGTGCTGGCACGGAATCCGCTCTGGCAGTCCAAGCGGAATTTCGGCCACGGGACCGGCCATGGCGTGGGTTTCTTCCTGGGGGTCCACGAGGGGCCGCAGGATATCCGCCAGAATTTCAATGCACAGCCGTTGCTTCCGGGCATGATTACTTCCGACGAGCCGGGCATTTACCGCGAAGGCAAGCATGGGGTCCGGCATGAGAGCCTGCTGCTGTGCACGGAGGCCGGGACCAACGAGTTCGGCACTTGGCTGGCGTTTGAAAACCTGACGCTTTGCCACATTGATACCTCCGTCATTGTCCGGAACTTATTGACAGAAGGAGAGACTGCCTGGCTGAATGCGTATAATGAGCATGTCTACCAGGCGTTGTACAGGCACCTGCCCGAGGTGGTGGCGACCTGGCTCCGCGAAAAGACGAAGCCGATTTAAGATTTTGTTTGTTACTGGCTGAGCCGGTATTTCAACGTGCGGACCATGCGGAGCAGCGCGTCTTTGATGTGCAATTGGTTGGATACCTCGTTGATGCCGGTCGAGAGCAGGTTGGAGGGCGCATAGGCCGTCCGGATTCCCTCGAGCCGGTCCATCACCTCTGTCCCTTTCCGCCGGATGCGACCCTGGAGTTGCTGCTGTGCGGCGACCAAGTCGTCCATATTCCGGATGTGGCTATATTTGTTCATCCGTACCTCCTTCTTTTTCTTCGTCAAAGAAAATTCCGACGAACATCTTGATGAAACTGTTCAGGAACAGCTTCTTCCGCAGGAGGAAAAGGATTACTCCGACCAGCAGGAAGAAACCGGCCACGATGAAAGCGCCTCCGGCGTAGCTGCCAATCGCGCTCCCCAGCAGCAGGACGAGCCCGAAGGCCAGGGCGAGCATGACGATGGCGGCCGTAAAGAGGATGAGAATCATCGTGAGCAGATGGTTCAGCGACAGGGATAAACCTTTAACCGCCCGGAGTTTCAAATCATCCAGGCGGAGGTCTACGTATTCCTTTGTGCTCCGGGAGAGGTCATCTACCGGTTTGGTGAACTCGCTCATCAGGCGGTAGGTTGTGCCTGTTCGTCGACGTCTTCCTGTGCCTCGTCACGGGAGAGGGCCTTCTCGAGACGGTCCAGTTGTTCCAGGATCTTGGCGCGGGCGTCATCTTTGAAGGAAGCGCCTTGCTCTGCGAGCGTTTTCTTGAGGGCGTTCATCTCCTTGCGGGCATAGCGGGCACGCACGTGCAGGTCATGGGCGGCGTCTCCTGCTTCTTCTTTCAATTTCTCACGGGTGACTTCTCCTTTGTCCGGAGCGATGAGGATACCGGCGACGAGACCGGCGGCTGCGCCGGCCATCAGGGCGAAAAATGATTCAGCTTTCATGATATCTTGGTTTTTAGTTGTTTGTTAAATAATTTCCGGTCCGGATACCCACAAAAAACCGGCCGAAACGCTTCGGATCCGGCAGGAATGTGTGAAGATGGGGCTCGATCCTGCCGGTATGTCAGAGATAACGGAGCCCCTCCGCTTCTGTAACCCGGCCGTCCTTCTGTGTCCGGACGGGAATGAAGGCGAAACTCCACCGGAATCCTTTATAGGTTTTCGGGATTCGGATTTCGACCTGATTCTGGCCCTTTTTCAGATGGATACGGGCCGGTTCACGCATCCAGTAGAACTGCTCGTCCGTATAGGGCTCTTCCTGAGCAGGCTTGCCCCACGTATTGAAATGGTAATTGTATTTTCCGGGTTCCTCCCAGGCTTTCGGCGGGAGGATCTCTGTCCCGTTGACAAAGCACTGGCCTTCTCCTTCCCACCGGCCCTGTTT
>CADBPH010000098.1 GCA_902796455.1 uncultured Bacteroidia bacterium | reverse complement strand
CCATGGTCCTGAATCAGGTGCTGAAGGCGATGGGAGCGGAGTTGCCGTTCTCCGGTTCCGCCGACTTCGGGGATATCACCTCCGCTTCGGTCATGGTGGACCAGGTCTTGCAGAAATGCTTCCTGGAAGTGAATGAAGAGGGGGCTGAAGCTGCGGCCGTTACAAGTATCAGCGTCGGGTTGACCGCGGTGGCTCCGTCCGAGCCCGTCGTCGTCCGCTTCGACCGTCCTTTCTTGTTCGCGCTGTATGCCACCCGCGAAAATGAAATCCTGTTCGAAGGAATCATCCAGAATATTCCGTAACCATGAAAGGAAAGTTTCTCCTGGTCCTGGCCGTGTGCCTGTCCGTCGGCCTGCCTGTCCGCGGGCAAGCCGTCCGGACCGTCGTAAAGCCGGGTATCGAAGTATTGCGGGAGCAGGGATTCGCTCCCTTGAAGGGCCTCCGGGTCGGATTGGTGACCAATCCTTCCGGGGTCGACAGCCGGTTGCAGTCTACCATCGACATTCTCCATGAAGCGCCGCAGGTGAATCTGGTCGCCCTGTACGGCCCTGAGCACGGGGTCCGCGGCGATGCATATGCCGGAGACAAAGTCTCTGACGGGAAAGATCCCAAGACCGGCCTTCCGGTGTTCTCTTTGTATGGAAAGACCCGGGAACCTTCGCAGGAAATGCTGCGCGGAGTGGATGTGATGGTTTACGACATCCAGGATGTGGGGACCCGCTCCTATACGTTCATCAGCACCCTGGGCCTGCTGATGCGTGCCTGTGCGAAGAAGGGAATCGGCGTGGTGGTCCTGGACCGCCCCAACCCGCTGGGAGGCCGCAAGGTAGAGGGATGTTACGTCGAGGATGGATTCTTTTCCTTTGTCAGTCAATACCGGATTCCTTATGTATATGGGCTCACGGTCGGGGAACTGGCCATGCTCTTGAATGAGGAAGGCCTCAACCGGGGCCAGCGCGGCATCGAAGCGCCGTTGAAATGCGATTTGACGGTCATTCCGATGGAAGGCTGGACACGGGACATGCGCTATGCGGATACCGGACTCCCGTGGGTACTTCCGTCCCCGAACATCCCGTATCCCCAGTCCGCCATCAATTATCCGTCCGCCGGAATCTGCGGCGATATTTCCGACTTCCTGCAGATCGGCATCGGATACACCCTGCCGTTCGAGGTATTCGCCGCGGAATGGATCGATGCGGAAGCGTTGAAGGCCAAGCTGGACAGTTATGCCATCCCGGGCGTTTCTTTCCGGACCATCCATTACAAGCCTTTCTCGGGTTCCGCCGCCGGAAAATTATTGCATGGCGTCCAATATTGCTATACGGATTACGACCAGGCATATCTGACCCTCACGCAGTTCTACGTGATGCAGGCGGTCGGGGAATTGTTCCCCTGGCGCAGCCCCTTCGGGAAGGATGTGGCGCGGTTCGGCTCCTTCGATAAAGTTTGTGGTACGGATTATGTAAGAAAGCAATTTGCAAAGAGACTTAAAGTCGAAGACATCCTGTCCTGCTGGACCAAAGATGATGAAGACTTCCGGACTCTTTCAGGAAAATACTACCTGTACAAATAGTATGGATGACTCTAAAACACATTGTTATGAAAAACCTCTTCAACACGGCACTTGCCGCAATGCTTGCCCTCATGGTGGCAGCGGCTCCTATCGATCTGGTTGCTCAGACAAGAAGGAGCTCTTCCTCTTCCCGCAGTACCGGTTCTTCAACCACTTCGTCTTCCCAGGCGAGAAGGTCTTCCGGAACGACCCGCAGTTCTTCTGCACCCAGCTATAGATCTTCCAGCGGATCCTCCGCTGTCAGACGTTCTTCCTCGCCGTCGGTATCTTCTTCCCGGAGCAGTTCTTCCAGTTCTGTCTCCCGGAGTTCTTCCGCGGCCACGGTCCAGAGAAGTTCTTCACCGGCTTATTCCGGCAGCGCTTCCTCCCAGGTAAGACGCTCCTCCGGCAATAGCTCCGGCAGCGCTTCCCAGGTCCGTCGTTCTTCCGGCAGCGCGGCTTCCGGCAGTCCTGCTTCCAGCAGCTCTTCCCAGGTCCGCCGTTCTACCGGCAGCACGGGATCTTCTTCTTCAGCGGTCCGCAGGAGCGCGACGCCGGCTTCGTCGGCATCCCGCAGCACGGCGACCCCTTCGTCTTCTTCCCAGGTCCGCAGGAGCACCTCTTCCGAGCAAGTGGTCCGCCGGTCTTCCGGCTCCGCTTCCGGAGTAACTCCTTCGAACCAGACGCAGGTCCGCCGCTCCGCGACGACGACCTCCGGCAGCCAGGTCCGTGCGAACACCAATGTGACCCGTCAGGGTCTCGGTACGGTGACCAAGGAAATGGCTTCCGCACCTGAGCGCCGCAGCAGCGGGGGACGCGCCGACGATTTCAATATCCGTTCGGACCGCGGCATGCGGGACTACCGCATCCACGAGCACGATGTCGTCCGGATCCATCCGCGCGAGCGTGACTTCATGGCATACAACCGGGCCGGACATTTCTGGGGTCCTGATCCCCACTATTTCGGCTGGCGTGTCGAAGTCCTTCCTCCCCGTTACAGAAGGGTCCGTTACTACGGTATCGACTACTATTTCTGGAACGACGTTTACTATCGTCCTTTCCGCGGACACTATGTCATCTGCCGGCCGCCGATCGGGGTGATCCTCGACAGAGCGCTCCATGACATTACGTTCGCCTCCGTGCGATTCGCTTACTACTCCAGCATGTACCGGACTTACAGCGCCATTGACGCCAACAACCGGTATATCGACGAGCAGAACCGTATCATCGCACAGAACAATGCGACGATTGCCGCGCAGAACAATGCCATCGCCCTGAATTCCTCCGCCGCAGGAGCTTCCTACAGCATAGCCAACCAGCTCGGGCTTGTCCAGAGCTATGCCTATGCCGACAAGGAGTATTTCTACGAGGATGGCGTCTTCTACATCGTGAATGCCAACGGCCGTTATGAGGTCATCGTTCCTCCGGCCGGCGCATTGGTCGAGAAACTTCCGGAGGACTACGATACCCTTACCCTCGGCGGTGTCGAGTATTACCGGGTGGACGATACGGTCTACCGGATGGTGCTGGTCAGCGGGGTCCCTTATCTGGAGGTACTCGGACAGATGTACGGCGACATGGCGCGCAAGTACAACAGCTACTATCAGTAGCCGGGGTACAACATCTTGAAAATGTGCTGAAGGGGAGCAGGATCCCCGGATGAAATGAGTTCAATGTCGGGCTTTCCTTCGGAGGGCCCGATATTTTTTTCGTCCTCGGGCATGGCCGCCTTGGCCAGGGCGCGGGTCGCTGTCTTTTCATCGAGCAGCCCTTCCTGGACCATGACATAGACCAGGTGGCGGGCCGCCGCCGGGGCCGGATTGATGATCCGGACATCAGGACCTGCGATGGTGCGGATGACCTTGGAAAGGAAAGGATAATGCGTGCAGCCGAGGACCAGGTTGTCCGCTCCGGCCTCGAGCAGGGGACGGACGCTTCTTTCGACAACCGCTTCTGCTTCAGGACCTTCCAGGATTCCGCGTTCCACAAGGTCGACCCACCCCTGGCCGACTTGCTCGACAATCCGGACTCCGTTTTCGTATTGCCCCTTTGTCATCAGGTATTTGGCGGCTTTCAGCGTGCCGGCTGTCGCCAGGACGCCGATGACGCCGCTCCGGGTCGAAAGGGCTGCCGGCTTGACGGCGGGCTCCATGCCGATGAATTTGACAGGAAATTCCTTCCGGAGTGTCTGGATGGCTGCTCCGGTCGCCGTGTTGCAGGCGACGACGATGATGCCGCAGCCTTTTTCCAGCAGGAAGCGGGTGATGGCCCGGCTCCTGTCCAGGACGAACGCGGCGCTTTTCTCCCCATAAGGGCAGTGCGCATTGTCCGCGTAATAGACATATTTCTCCTCCGGCAGCAGCCGGTAGATTTCCCGGAAGACGGACAGGCCGCCTTCGCCCGAATCAAATATTCCTATCATGTTGTCGGCAATGGCTTCCGTGCGTGCGGAACGCCAATTTTTTTCAAAGATACAGATTCTTTTTATTATTTTTGCAATCCGGCCATGGGGGCTGGAATCAATCTTTAACATGGAGAGTACATGATTACCCAAGATCAGATCAAAGCTCTGCATCAGCGTATGGAAACGCTGGGGAGGTGTCTTTGACATCGCTTCGAAGCGGTCACAGGTAGAAGAATTGGAAAAGAAAACGCAGGCTCCGGATTTTTGGACAGATCCCAAGGCGGCGGAGGTTTTCATGAAGAAAGTCAGTGGGGTAAAATCCTGGGTGACAGCCTTCGATGCGGCATCGACCGCCGTGGAGGACCTGGATGTGCTGTATGAGTTTGCCCAGGACAGCCTCCAGTCCGTGGAGGAGGGCGCCGAAACGGATGAATCCCGTGAATTGGAGTCGGCTTACGGAACGGCATTGGAGGCCGTCGAATCCTTGGAACTCAGGAACATGCTGGGGGGAGAAGGCGACAATCTCGGTGCAGTCCTGACCATCAATTCCGGGGCTGGCGGCACGGAAGCCAATGACTGGTCGGCCATGCTGATGCGGATGTACCTGCGCTGGTGCGAACGCAGCGGCTATCGTACGGAGGTTACCGGCCTGGTCGAGGGCGACGAGGCCGGCATCAAATCCGTCACGGTGGAGATTGAGGGGGATTATGCTTACGGCTATCTCAAGGCGGAGAACGGTGTTCATCGCCTGGTGCGGATCTCTCCTTTCAACGCCCAGGGCAAGCGGCAGACCACCTTCTCGTCCGTGTTCGTATATCCGCTCGTGGACGACAGCATCAATATTGAAATCCGCGATGCCGACCTGGAGTGGGATACCTTCCGCAGCGGCGGCCATGGCGGGCAGAACGTCAACAAGGTGGAAACCGGCGTCCGGGTCCGGCATATCCCCACCGGTATCGTGGTGGAGAATACGGAAGGCCGTACGCAGATCGGCAATAAAGAAAATGCGCTGCGGATCCTGAAGTCCCGTCTGTACGATCTGGAACTGAAGAAACGTCAGGAGAAACAGGCGGAACTCGAAGGCCAGAAAAAGAAAATCGAGTGGGGTTCCCAGATCCGGAGCTATGTCCTGCACCCCTACAAAATGGTGAAAGACTTGCGTACCGGGCTTTCTACGGCGGATACGCAAGGCGTGTTGGACGGCGACCTGAACGCCTTCATGCGGTCCTACCTGATGCAGGAGGGATCCGGCATTGCCGCGGCCGACATCGGTGATCTGGAATAATCCTTCTTTTAATTCGGGCGGAATCTCAGGATCACCAGGCCGCAGGGCTTGAGGGTGAGGGCGTTCGCCTTGACTTTGACGGGCTCCGGTTTGATCCGGTCCCGTTCGTCCGCGGTGTTGGTGGCGCTGACATCGTCTGATTGCAGTCCGACCGCTTCCGTCAGTTTATAACCGGGAGGAAGGATAACCTGGACTTTCCGGTCCTGGTCATAAGAGCGGTTTACGAGCGCCACCTGGATGGATCCGTCTTCGGCGGCGGTTGCCGCGCAATCAATATCGCAGAGATCCAGCAGCGTTTCGGGGGCCATGTCTTTTTCCCCGTCCATCCGGAGGTCTCCCAGACGGACCCCTGTCCTTCCGGGCCCCTTCACATCAACGCTTAACGCGCAGCCGCCCATATACTTCCGGTAGAGGTCGAAAACGTGATAATTCGCCGATTTGTAGGCATCATCGTTTCCGACAGTCTTCAGGAGTCCATGCCCGTTTACCGGGAAGATGTAATTGGCCATGCCGACATAAGGACTGTTCCTCAGGAACACATTCAGCATCCCGGCCGTTCCGGCGACATCGAACTGGCGGCGGGCATCTTTTCTCGTGAAAGCATACTGTTCCCCCGAGAACACGCGATGGCGGTTGTTCCATTCGTCAATGCTGTAGCGCAGGGGATTTCCCTGCCTTCCGCTTCGGGTATTGTATTCTTTCAGCAAGGCGATATTCTTTTTCAGGCTTTCCTCGCACCGGGCCGGGCCGAAGAGCGTTTTCCATGGCTCGACCAGCTGCCCGTCCTTGATCTTCGCGGTCATGTAATAATGGAGCGTGAGGAAATCCAGTTCGTCTCCGCATCGGTCGAGCACAACCTTGTTCCAGGGGACATTGTATCCGACTCCCAGCAGGCACAAATCCGGGCAGACCGTTTTGAGCGTCTTTGCCCACAAGTCCAGCATCCCGGCATATTCCCCGGCCGTCTCCTTTTTATGAATCTTCTTGGCTTGCAAGTAGTTTTCGTTGCCGATGCACCAATATTTCACGTGGTATGGGTCCGGGTGACCGTTGGCGGCCCGCCAGGCTCCCATTTGGGAT
>CADBPH010000097.1 GCA_902796455.1 uncultured Bacteroidia bacterium | reverse complement strand
CTGGGCAAATCTTATGGAGAAGACATGCTCGGCGCCGCTGCCGCAGGCAGTACGTATGCTTCCTGGCAACTTGTAGCAAAAACCATCCTGCAGGCCGGCTGTGCCGGAATTACCGACGAAGTCGCCTCTTCCAAGATGGGTCAGGCCCACAACGGTGAAGACGAAAGCTACATAGAGTCTCCCTATTCGAAGAACTCATTCAAAGACTTCAAGGACAATCTCCTCTCCGTTCAATACAGCCTGTACGGCAGCTATGGTGCCACGTCCCGTGCCTCGGATTCCCTTCTCGCTTTCCTGGAGAAACATCACCCGGGAGAGGCGTCTGCGATTAAAACCGCCCTCGCCGACGCTCTCGGAAAAATAGAGGTCTGCATCAAGAGCGGACACTTCGTCGATGACTATAAAGCCGCATACGTAGGAGATGCCATTGACGCCATCGACAACTTGACAACCGCACTCGAAGCAGCCGCCGCGGCTATTGAAGACTAATCAGAAACAATAACGTTGATCCATGAATATAAAGAATTTGATTGCTCTTGGGTGCTTTCTCTCCCTCAGCGTTATTTCCTGTGTGAAGGACAATGATTCCAAAAAATCGTCCGGACAGGGGGAAAGCAGTTTTATCGGCAAGTCCGTCGGAAATTTTGACGCATCCGAATGGTATCCGGGTGGAAAACTCGGCACCACGGACAACGTTCTTGCCAGCTGTTATGAGGATGAGGCGCCCGCCGTCACGGCCCAGGGCCTTACCCAGGCCTTTGTGCACGGAGAATTCTTTTTCGAGCGGAATGTCACCCTCAACACGCCTCCGTTCAAGGGGCTCGGACCGGCCAGCGTCCGGAAATCGTGTCTGGACTGCCATCCCGGATATGGCCATGGGAAACGCCAGGTCGTCTATGAGGCAAACACTTCCCGGGCTTCCGGCAACGGATACCTGCTGGTCGTATACCGTGCAACAGGGGAGCCGAACAATCCACATGGAACCGATGCGACCAATGACGGCCCGTATGTAGCCGAAGTCACCGGCATGCCGCAAACCATGGCTAATGCCCCTTTCCTTCCGCCCATCGATGAGTCCAAGATCCAGATAATCTGGCACAATGTCACCTCCATGCCATCCGGGCTTCCGATGCGTTTCGAGGATGGTGAGACCTATGCCCTCATCTACCCCGAAGTGACGATTCCGGAAAATGCTTTCAACACGGATCCCACGCCCCATGCCTCCGCAAGGGCAGCCGGTGCCCAGATTGCGTACCGCCTCGAATCGACCATCGGCGTCATCGGCTCGGGCATCATCGATGCCATCGACCAGAATGACATCCGACAGCAGTACCGTGAAGAAGCCAAGTACGTTGACCTGAATCCCGCTTTCTGGGACAAAGGGGCAGATGACTTCGCCCCCTCGGCTTACTACCACAACTGGCAGCCGGGCGTCTTCGGCGCCGGATATGACGCCGACGGAAACTATTATGAGAGAGACGAATACATGGACGGAAAGCTCCTGAAGAAATTTACATATGCCATGACTCGCGGAACCCTTCAGGACGGCGCCGGAGCCAATGCCATCTGGAATATCACCAATGTTTCCCGTCCCGACCGGCCCTTCCTCTACACGACGGCCGCCTGGGCGAAAGCAATGTCGAAGAATGACGAAGTGATCGACGCCATCCTGGCAGATACCTCCTCTCCCTACCGCGTCGATGTGGACAAAGACGGTTCTGTTACCCGGGAAGAAGTCAGCGAGGCGATCCTGGCTCTCCTTTCTCCGTCGACGAACCAATTCGACAATGCCTACCATAATTTCGAGCCGGAAATGACTGCCGATGAATTCTATGACTTCATGGTATGGCACCGCGGCCTTTCCATCCCCCGCGCGCGGAATCTGCAAGACAAGCGCGTCCAAAGGGGGAAGGAACTGTTCGTCAAGATGGGATGTGCTTCCTGCCACCGGCCGAAATGGGAAACCGGCGACGACAATTACTGGTCGCCTGCTTTGAATAAAGGAAAACCGCTGCCCCGGTATGCGCATCAGACCATCTACCCGTATTCGGACTTCATCCAGCACCGTCTCTACATGGCAAACGATATCCACGGTACCTGGTGTCGCACCACGCCGCTTTGGGGACGCGGACTTTCCCAGGTGAATACAGGTGCAGCCGACCGCCTGCATGATTGCCGGGCCCGCAATACCCTGGAAGCCATCATGTGGCACGGGTTCAGCAAAGAGAGCGACGCCTATTCCAGTGTAGAGCAGTTCTACCGCCTCACCAAGGAAGACCGGGATGCCGTCATCAAGTTCGTGGATTCTATCTGATGAAGAAAATAACGAAAAACCTATCTTTTCTGGCGGTGGCAGTCCTCATCCTGATGATGATGGCTGCCACCGTCATTGAAAAGTTGCGCGGGACCGAAGAAGCGTTCCGCCTGATTTACCATAATCCCGTTTTCATCATCGTGTGGGCGCTTACCGCCATATTCGGGCTCATCTTCTTCTTTTCGGCCGGTGTCCCCAAAAAGGTCTTCACCCTGGGCATCCACCTGAGTTTCGTCGTCATTCTGGCAGGAGCCCTCACCACGCACCTGTTCGGGGAAAGCGGGAGCATTCACTTGAGGGAAGGAGCGGAATCCGCCGCTTTCGAATCAGAGGACAGCACCCCGGTCCCGCTGCCGTTCTCCATGCGGCTCGACGCCTTCGACATTGCCTATCATCCCGGATCCAAGATGCCTTCGGACTACCGTTCGGCCATCACCTTCATCCCTGAAGGGAAAGCCGTTGAAATCTCCATGAACAACATTGCCAAATACCGCGGATACCGCTTCTACCAGGCAGATTATGATGAAGACGGAAAAGGCAGCATCCTGGCCGTCAGCCATGATCCGTGGGGTGTCCGGATCACCTATGCCGGGTATCTGCTGCTCCTGATTTCCATGATCGGATTCTTTTTCCAGAAAAACAGCGCTTTCCGTGCCGCCCTCAAAAGGGTTGCCGCGTTCACGGCTGCGATATCCTTCCTGCTCCTGGTCCCTGCCGCCTCTTCCCGTGCGGAAAGCAAAGCCGTGAAAAAAGCGTTGGGCCGGATGTATGTCTATTATGGGCACAGGGTCTGTCCCTTCGACACTTACCTGAAAGAAACAGGGTTGGACACCGCCCTTGAGAACCTGGACAAGGTACCGCTCTTCCCCGTCGCCGATTCGGCCGGAACGGTCTCCTGGTATGCGGGCGAAGGCCAACTCCCCGATGCCGTATTTGAAAAGGAAAACCTGTGGACCTTCATCCGGAAATCGCCATCCCTTGTCCGGGAAAGCCTCTCCGAAGGAAAGGAAGAAGAAGCCATCCTCTGCCTGACACTGGGAATCCTGCTGTTCATCCTCGGGGGCATCCTGATCACCAAAAGGAAGAAATATCCCGCATGGATCCTTTACGCGGGGGCTTTGGTGGCGATCCTGATCTGGCTATACCTTTGTCTTGTCATCGGCCTGAGATGGTATGTTTCCGGCACGGGGCCCTATGTCGGACGATACAATGTCATGATGCTGATGGCGTGGTTTTCCACCTTGGCCATCCTCCTGCTGTTCCGGCGGTTCCCGCTGATTGAGCCGCTCGGTTTCCTCCTGGCCGGATTCACCATGCTGCTCGCCAGTCGTGAAGGCGTCAGCCCCCATATCACGCCGCTCATGCCGGTCCTGAGGTCGCCGCTCCTTTCGATCCACGTCCTCAGCATGATGATGTCATATACCCTTTTCGGATTGGTGATGCTCAACGGCATCATGGGGGTCGCGGTCCCGTCGGAGGAAACGAAAGAGCGGCTCCGTGACGTCAGTCTCGTCGTCCTGTACCCAGCCGTGTTCCTTCTGACATTCGGGACCTTCCTCGGCGCAGTATGGGCCAATATCTCCTGGGGCAGCTATTGGGCGTGGGACCCGAAAGAAACCTGGGCGCTTGTCACCTTGCTTGTTTACGCATTCACCCTGCACGGCGGATCGTTGAAAGCCTTCCGCAAACCGAACTTCTTCCACTGGTACACGATCTTCGCTTTCCTCTGCGTGCTGATAACCTACTTCGGGGTAAACCTGATTCTGGGAGGCATGCACTCCTACGCATAAACAGCCCGGTTTTCTCCCAATCCATGGCAAAAGACAAGAATATCATGCGTCTGGCATCTTTTCTTCCAACTGTTTTTGTATCTTTGTTCCATGGCCATATTGGATCAATACCGGGAAAACCTCCCCATTTACCGCAAAATGAACGGATACCTGTCCGCTCATCTGCGTGAAGTATTTACTGACGCCGGCATTCTGGTCGCCGCCATCGAGTCCCGGATCAAATCAGAAGAATCCCTAATCGGGAAACTGCAACGCAAGGGCAACAAATACCCGTCCATCGAGGAGATTACCGACATTGTCGGGCTGCGGATCATCACGTTCTACACCGACGATGTCGACAAAGTCGCCTCTGTCCTGGAACGGATTTTCGAAATCGACTGGGAGAATTCGATCGACAAGCGGAAAATCCACCAGACCGACCGGTTCGGCTATTTGTCCCTGCATTACATCTGCCGGCTTCCCGAAGCGGAATGCCTCCGACAGGGGGCCCCGGAAATGAACCGGTTCCGTTTCGAAATCCAGATGCGGACCGTCCTGCAGCATGCCTGGGCCAACATGAACCACGATATCGGCTATAAATCCGGCGTGGAAGTCCCGACAGAATACCTGCGCAACCTCAGCCGGCTCGCCGGCATGCTGGAACTGGCAGACGAACAATTCAGCCTGATCCGGACCGAAATCAACAATTACCGCCGGAAAATGCAGGCCCTCGTCGCGTCCGGGAATCTCGACGAAGTCCCGCTGGACGGGGATACCTTCCGCAGCTACCTCGCCGCGGAACCGTTCAAGGCCTTGAACCGGAAAATCGCCGCCATCAACCAGGCGGAAATCCAAACCGTTCCGCTGGACGGATTCCTGCCGGTGTTCAAGAGTTTCGGTTTCAAGACCATCGGCGATATCGCCAACCTGATCCGCGACTACGCGGAAGGGGCGTACCAGATTGCCTGTTACCAAATCAGCCTGACCGATCTGGATATTATTTCTTCCTCGATCGGCCCGCAGAATCTCTGCATCGCCTACCTCCTCCGCTCCGGCAGCGGCAAGGCTGGCCTGAAGTTCTTGTTCGATACCCTGAACGGTCCCTCGGCCAGCAACGAGACGATGGCGGCGATGATGCTCAAGCAAGCCACCTGCATGCCTTTCATGAACCAGTGACCCATGGGAAATTCCGAACTTGACACTTCTCTGCTGGACAACGCGATCCGCTTTGCCGTCCAAGCCCACGCCGGCACCGAACGGCGGGGAAAGGGGTTCCCCTATATCGTCCACCCGTTGGAAGCAATGGCCATCGTCGCGACCATGACGTCGGACCAGGAGCTGCTCGCGGCGGCCGCCCTGCATGACATCCTGGAAGACACGGACTTGACAGTCGAGGACCTCCGGAAAACTTTCGGAGACCGGATTGCCCGGATCGTGGAAGAAGAAAGCGATACCGAGTTTCCCGGCACCCACGCCGCCGACAGCTGGCATGACCGCAAACGGATTGCCATGCAGCACCTCCGTACAGCCTCCCCTGACGCAAAAATAGTCGCCCTCGGGGACAAACTCTCGAACATGCGGGCGATTGCCCGGGATTATGCCCTCCAGGGGGATTCGCTGTGGAATCTGTTCCATGTCAAGGACAAGGAATCCCATGCCTGGCACTACCGCGGGCTGATGGACGCCCTGTCCTCCCTGGACGGGACGGCTGCTTATGATGAATTCAAACGACTTGTCCTGCAAGTGTTTACAGATGAATAAGATGCCTACGATGAAACAGTGGAACGACGAACCCATCCGGATTGACTTGAAGGACTACCGCTGCACCGGCGGAGGGGCCAATGGCAAGAGCTACAATCACCGGGACGACCCCGCAGTCATGCTGAAAATGTATGATCCCGGGAAATCCGCCCAGGCGCGCGATGAGTACCGGATTTCCAGCCTCGTGTACAAGACCGGCATCCCGACTCCCGCCCCCGGCGATTTCGTCACGGACGGCCAGCGCTTCGGCATCCGGTTCCAGCGCATCCCCGGGAAGAAATCCATCGCCCGGGCGGTCGGAGACGACCCGCAGCATGTGGCGGAATATGCCGGCGACTTCGCGCAGATGTGCCTGCAACTGCATGCTACCCGCGTAGATACTTCCCTGTTCGACAACGTGAAAGACCGGTATTACCGACTGCTGGAGGACAATCCCTTTTTTACCGCCCCGGAGAAGGACCGGATCGGCCGGTTCATCGCGGATGTGCCCGATGCCGATACCGCCCTCCACGGAGACCTGCAGTTCGGGAATGCGATTTTTGTCGGCAAACAAAGGTACTTCATTGACTTGGGGGACTTCAGCTATGGATACCCCCTCTTTGATATCGGCATGGTTTATG
>CADBPH010000096.1 GCA_902796455.1 uncultured Bacteroidia bacterium | reverse complement strand
GGGCTGGAATCCCTACGATGAGAACATCGTCCATGGTTACCGCTCCTGTATCTTCATGCGCTGGGAGCAGATGTGCCTGATCTTCGCCGAGGCGGCCTCCAAGGCGACCTCTCCGACCGATGAGTCGACCTTCGGCTTCTCGGCCAAGCAGGCCCTCTCTTACGTGCGTGCCCGCCCGACCGCTGAAGGCAAGACGGGAATCGGTGCCGGCGAGGATCCTTATCTGGACGAGTGCGCCGCGGATCCGTCCAAGTTCGATGCGCTGGTCAAGAACGAGTGGCGGATTACCACCTGCTTCGAAGGGACCCGCTACTACGACCTGCGCCGCTGGACTGCGAATCATTCTGATCTTTCGGCGATCAACACGGACGTTCACGGCATGTCGATTGTCGAAGGTGAAAACGGTGATACGTACACGGAAACCGTCATTGAGCGGAAGAATTATCCTTCCCTGTGGTGCCCGCTCCCGTACCTGGAAGTGCGCCGCTGCCCGAACCTCGTGCAGAACGCCGGATGGGAGAACTGGAAATAGCGGCTGTTTCATTTGAAAAAGAGAAAGAAAATGAAAAGAATCATTATAGCTTTATCCGCATTGTTGGTCATGACAACAGCTTGTTATGACGACTACGTGATGGACTACGACTTTACAGCCGCTTATACGGCTTTCCAGTACGACCTGCGGACCTTTGTCTACGGGGAAGATGTGGAAGTCGGCTTTACAACGGCGCTGGCGGGCGTTGTCACGAACGACCGCGACCGCAAAGTCACCGTGTCCATTGACAACAGCATCCTTTCGACCGACCTCTCTGTCTTTGATCCGCAGCACCGGGTAGATCCTTTCACGGCGCTGGACGGACTCAAGGGAGCAGCCCCGCTGGGCTTGCGTTCCCAGGAATACGTTTCCAATGAGATCAATGCTGCTGGGCTGGAGTCTCTTGAACCGCTCCCGGAATCGCATTACACGACCAGTAACAACGGGGCGGTCACCATCAAGAAGGGATACCATACCGGTGACCTCTTCCTGTACCCGACCGAGTCGATGTTCTCGGACGAGAAGGCCCTCAAGCCCTATTACGCCCTGGGTTTCGTGATTACGAAGGCCGACGTGGATTCCCTGATTCTCGACCGCTCTTTCGAGGTCATTGTCTTCAAGGTGGAGAACCGCTTCTGGGGCAACTGGTACCATGGCGGACGCCGCCTGGTCGTCAAGAACTCCAACGGTGCCGCCCTGTCGGATGACCGCTACGTGCGGACCGTTCCGCAGGCGGACACCAAGAACTATGTGCTCACGACCGAAACCGTCAACAGCGTAACGACGGACCATTTCTCCGACGGAGTCGGAAGCTTGCGGCTGACCTTCAAGGACAACGACGAGATTGCCGTGGAGGATGCCTCCGGCGAGAAGGAACTCCGTCCGATCCTCGGACAGCCGAGCCACCACAATGGCGCCAAGCTGATCCAGGACAGGGAGATTTACCTGAACTATGCCTACTCCAACGGGGATGGTACGACAACCTATGTCACCGATACCCTCGCGTTCCGCAACCGCATCCGCGATGGCATCAACGAGTGGCAGGATGAAAATACGAAAAACTATAAGTAGTGTCTGATTATGAATAAGTTATTTTCAAAGATATGCACTGGCGCCGCTTTTCTGGCATTCTGCCTGATGGCGGCCCCGGGCTGCGGTGAGACCGAACAGGCCGCCGAGGCTCCGTACATGGATGCCGTACCGGCGGAATATACCCAATCGGCACTCGGCGAGGGCGACGGATTCCTGATTTCTGTCCGCTCGAATGTAGCTTGGACCCTTTCCGCCGTGGATGGCAGCGGCAATCCCGTGGACTGGATCGTATTCGACCAGACCGAAGGGAACGGCAATGCCGATGTCTTCGGCGTCGTCCTGCGCGGTGACCGGGAAACGGACCGTAACTGCACCATCGTCCTGAGTTCTGCGGACGGGAAAATGGAGAAACGCCTGTCCATGCGGCAGGGTATCTTCATCCCCGTCATGCTGAGCCTGACGCTTTCCAATGCGATCAACCTGGGTTATCCGCTGGCGGTCGGCAGTTCCGACGACCTGACCGACTTCGGTCTCTTCGACGCGGAGGTTGTGGGTGTTCCCGGCGAGAATCTTCCGGCGGAGTATGCCTACATTACTGACGGAACGTATTTTGTCCGGATGAAGACACCGCAGGCGGCTTCTCTGAAGGTGGGTGACCGGATCCAGGTCGAAATGACCAACGGAAAGATCACCAAGGACGCCCCCGGCGTTTATACCATTGACATTCCGGAGCCTGTCACGGTGAAAGCCTCCGGCGCACCCACTGTTGCGCCGGCCTACATCGCTCCCGAAGCACTTGCCCGGTACGAGCATGCCTTGGTCGAGCTCCGCGACGTCCAGGCCCAGGATTCCTATGTCGGAAAGGCTTGGAGCGGCGACGCCGGCATGTTGACCACGGATGAACTCAGCGATTACAACTTCTCGACCCATGTGGAGAGCGGCGCTTCCTTCGCGTCGACGAACATCCCGAACGGGAACGGAACGATTGTCGGTATTGTCGTGGACGGGAAAGTCCGTCCGCGTACGGCTGCTGACATCAACCTGACCGGAGAGCGCGGCAGCGTTGCGACGGAACCGTATACAATCAAACCGATTGCCAACATGCTGAAGGGCGGCAGTGCGGCCAATACGTATGCCAACGGTTCGGTTTCGGGCGCGACGAAGTTCACCTTCACGGCGGAACCCGATTTCTCCGTTGACGGCGCTTCCATCGAGAAAGTGACCGGAACGAACAACCAGATGGCCCTTGTCGTTGCCTTGGCAACTCCTTTCCAGAGTTGCTTCACGACCCGTCAGTGGCACCTGGCCGGATCGTATATGTTGTATACGATCCCGGTCAACCAGAAGGTGTATGGCGACTTGAGCTTTGACTTCTCCCTCTCCTGCGGTACGGCCAACGTGTTCTCCGGAGACTGGACGGTTACCTGGAGTACGGACAAGGTGAATTACAAACCGGTTGATGCCTGCTATTCGACAGCGACCAATTCGACCGAAGTCGCAGCAGGGAATAAGTTCAAGTTAACCGCCACACAGTTTGCCGGCAACCGCGAGGTCGTTGAATTCCATATTCCTGAAGAAGAGGCCGTTACGTCCGGAAACATTTATATCAAGATGGTCGCTCCGACCGTTGCTTCCAGCAAGGCCACAACTACGCTGCGTATGAACAACGGTTCGATTCTGCATACGAAAGAAATGAACACGCCCAAGCGCGGCTACCACCATGTCGTGGCGATGGAGAACTTCGAGCGCTCGCTGTTCGGTCATTCTCCAGTTATCGGTGTGCCGACCTATTACTTTGCGCACTGCACCAATAACCCGGCTTATTCCAGCACGGAAGGCTGGGCGGTCTCCGGCAGCAGCATCCCGGTCCGCGGTTGCCTGCAGCTGAGTGCGACCTCCGGAGCGAACTATGTCATCTCTCCGATTTTGGACAAACTGACAGCGAAGACGGATCTCACGGTGACCTTCAAGGCCGCGCCGTATGTCCTGCCGACCGGAGCGACGCTGGTTGTCAACAGCAACAACATTACGGCAGCTGTCTCCGGAAGCGGTACTGCCAGTGAGATTACTTGGGATTCCACCTTCGAGAGCAACCCGTATGCTTGGCATACCGGTACGTTCACCGTGACGGGTGCCGGGCCTGACACCCAGATCAATCTCGGTGTCCTCGAGAGCGGCTTCACAAACAGCCGGTTCTACATCGACGACATCATTATCAAGAGATAGGATAACCCTTTAGTTT
>CADBPH010000095.1 GCA_902796455.1 uncultured Bacteroidia bacterium | reverse complement strand
CCCATCAGGGGCGGAATCACGGCACCGCCGCTCACACCCATGATCATCAGGCCGGACAGCTCATTTTCCTTGGAAGGATGTCCCTTCATCGCGGCAGAATAAATCACCGGGAAAATGCTCGAGCAGAAGAAACCGATGGCACCGACCCCGACCAGGATGCCTGCCGCTCCCTTGGCGAAAAACAGGGCCACCAGGGCCACGATTGCGGCCAGGATATTGACTTTAAAGTATGTGGAATCCTTTATCTTGACCAGGAGCACCGCCCCGAGCAGGGCCCCGACCGTACGGCAGATGAAATAGACACTGGACCCCAGGCCTGCGGAAGCCAAGCTGTATCCGCAACGTTCCAGCAGCAGTTTGGGCGCAACCGTATTCGTTCCGACATCCACGCCGACCACGAAGAAAATCCCCAGGAAAAGCAGCAGGACAGACGGTTTCCCCAGCAAGGCCAGGGTTGCCGGAAGGCCTGCACCCTGAGCCGGAGCCGCCTCTTCCCGCGGAATGGGAGTCAGACGCAGCCAGATTTCAGACAACAGCGTGATGGCGGCAAAGATCGGGAAAAGATACTGCCATTTCCCCAGCACCGTCGCCGCAAACCCGGCGATGATCGGACCCAGGAAAGACGACACCGCCTTGACCACCTGTCCGGTCGTCAGCGAACTCGTCAGGGCATCCCCTTTCACCACATTGGTCAGCAACGGGTTCAGCGCAACCTGCAGGATCGTATTCCCGATACCCAGCAGCACGAACGCCAGCAGGCAGGTGACGACATTATAACTGATAAAGGGCAGCAGCATCCCGATGAGGGTCACGATGTTGCTGATATGGACCATTGTCTTGCGGCCCAACCGGTTCATCCACAGGGCAACCGGGACCGAAAGGATAAAGAACCAGATAAAGACCATGGAAGGCACGAAGCCGGAGAGCGTCTCGCTCCATCCGAAATCCGCCTTGACATAACTGGTGGCGATTCCCACCACATCGCAGAATCCCATTACGAAAAAGCCGAACAGGACCGGAAGAACACTTCTGAGAGGACTGTTTTTCATAGTATGTACCTACATATTTTCCATATACAAATAAAAGCATTATTCTGCGCATAAACAAGCCGGACTTCACCACAAATGGGGAAAATGAGGGTGGATATCCCCATTTTTTAGGATTGGGATTGTCCGCGGGAAGATTTAATTTTGCACCGCAAAATTACAAAGTATGCTGCTTTCTGATCTGTCCACCGGAGAAAAAGGTGTGATTGTCAAGGTAAACGGCCACGGAAGTTTCCGGAAGAGGCTGATTGAAATGGGATTCATCACGGGGAAAAAGGTGCGCGTCATCCTCAATGCCCCGCTCAAGGATCCGATTGAATACGAGATACTCGGATACAAACTGTCCTTGCGCCGCGAGGAAGCCCGGCTGATCGAAGTGATCAGCGAAGCCGAGGTACGGGAAGAACTCCGCGAAAAAGACGGCCCCGCTCCCCTCCTCCCGGGAGACGATTCCGACCTGCAGCGCCTGGACCGCGAGATGGCCCGGCTGGCCGAAGAACGCAACCACATCATCCGCGTCGCCCTGGTCGGCAATCCCAATTGCGGAAAGACATCCCTTTTCAACATCGCTTCCGGCAGTCATGAACATGTCGGCAATTACAGCGGTGTCACGGTAGACGCCAAAGAAGGCAAGTTTTCCTATAAAGGATACCAGTTCGTCCTCGTGGACCTGCCCGGAACTTATTCCCTCTCCGCATACAGCCCCGAGGAACTCTATGTCCGCAAAAACCTGATCGAGACGCTTCCGGATGTCGTGATCAATGTGGTGGACGCCTCGAACATCGAACGCAACCTTTACCTGACCACCCAGCTCATCGACATGAACCTGCGGGTCGTCATGGCCCTGAACATGTATGACGAACTGGTCTCCAAAGGAGATGAGATCGATACGCAACAGCTGGGATGGCTGCTCGGCATGCCGGTCTGCCCGACGGTCAGCCGGGACGGACAGGGCATTCCGGAGCTTTTCGATACCGTCATCAAAATCTACGAAGGCGCCGACGAGCGCCTGGCCCGCCACATCCACATCAACCATGGCCGCGAACTGGAAGAAAGCATCGACCGGATCAAAGCCCTCTTGCAGCAGGAGCCCGACCTCCGCTCGAAATACTCGACAAGGTATCTGGCTATCAAGTATTTGGAAAACGACAAAGACATCGAGAAAATCGTCGAGGCAACCCCGATCCGGAACGAATTGATCGCCACCCGGCTGCAGGAGAAAAAGCGCATCGACAACCTGATGCATACCGATACGGAGGCCGGCATCGTGGACGCCAAATACGCCTTCATCCAGGGCGCACTCACAGAAACCTACCGCCAGCATGCCGAGGAGCGTCCCCGGCGCAGCATCACCGACAAAATCGACGCAGTCGTTACCAATAAATGGATGGCATTCCCGATCTTTGTCGCCCTGCTGTACATCATGTTCCAGGCCACCTTCACGCTGGGCGAGTATCCGATGAACTGGATTGACTGGCTGGTCGGGAAATTCGGCGACTTTGTCGCCACCTTCATGAAAGACGGATGGCTCAAGGACCTTGTCGTGAACGGCGCGATCGCCGGCGTCGGCAGCGTCCTGGTATTCCTGCCCAACATCCTGATCCTCTACTTCTTCATCTCCATCATGGAGGATTCCGGGTACATGGCACGGGCCGCATTCATCGTGGACAAGCTCATGCACCGGATCGGCCTGCACGGGAAGTCGTTCATTCCCATGGTCATGGGCTTCGGCTGCAATGTCCCCGCCATCATGGCGACCCGGTCGATTGAAAGCCGGAAAAGCCGCCTGATCACCATCGCCATCATTCCTTTCATGTCCTGCGCGGGCCGCCTGCCGATTTTCGTGCTCCTGGCAGGAGCCTTTTTCCCGAAAAACGCCGCCCTCGTCCTGCTCGGCATCTATTTGCTCGGAGTCGTGCTGGCTATTCTTTCCGCGCTGGTACTCAGCCGGTTCGTGAAAGACGACGACCTTCCGTTCGTCATGGAATTGCCGCCCTACCGCGTCCCGACCGGAAAAGCAATCTGGCGGCACACCTGGGAAAAGGGCAAGCAATATCTCCAGAAAATGGCGACGACGATCCTGATCGCTTCCGTTGTCATCTGGTTCCTCGGCTATTTCCCCCGCAATACGGAATTGATTGAGGCCCAAAAGGTTTATTCACAGATAGCCAATGTGGAACTGCTGGTCGACACGCCCAGGGAGAGCGT
>CADBPH010000094.1 GCA_902796455.1 uncultured Bacteroidia bacterium | reverse complement strand
TGGATGAAGGCGACCAGGCACTCGAGCGCATCCATGAACACGCCCAGGAGCACCGAAACCACCGTCATCGACCCGAAAAGCACCGCATTGTACTTGGCCATGATGAAGATGACGCAGACCAGACTCAGGATCATGATATGTCCCGCCAGCATGTTCGCGAACAACCGGATGGTCAGGGACACCGGCTTCATCAGGGCGCTGAACACTTCAATCACCGGCATGATGGGCTTGAGGAAGCCCGGCACATCCGGCAAAAAGATATCCTTGTAATAGTGCTTCGTCCCGAACAAATTGACCGTGAAGAAGGTAAACAAGGCCAGGACCAGGGTGACCGCAATATTCCCGGTCAGGTTGGCCCCGCCGGGGAAAAACGGTACGATTCCCAGGAAATTATTGAGCAGGATGAAGAAGAACGCCATGCACAGATAAGGCGAGAAACGGCGATAATCCGCTTCTCCGATATTGTCACGCGCCATGCCGTGGACCATCAGCACCAGGGGCTCCATCACGGCGGCCAGGCCCCGGGGGGCCTCATCCAGCGCATTGTGCCGCTTGTACCACCGGGCCGTCAACAGCACGATGACCAGCAACAGCAAAGAACTCATCATCAAGGACAAAACGTTCTTGGTAATGGAAATGTCAAAGGGGCGGGTCCCGTCCGAACGGACGATCTTCCCTTCGTTCGGCTGGTCAGCTCCTGCAATATGGAAGCCTTGATACTCACCCTCTTCCAGATGTCTGGAGGAGAAAACATGCCAGCCGGAAGCCTTGTCGTACAGGATCACCGGCAAATGGATGGCAATCTTTTTGTCGCCCCAGTCGGTGATATGCCACTCGTACGCATCGCCGATATGGCCGAAAATGATTCCCGGCACATCCACCTCTTCTTCCTGCCCTTCCTGTGCGGATGCACCGGGAAGGAAGAACACTGCCGTCAGCAGGAGAAGAACGATATGGCGCCAGTATCTCATTGTTCGACACAAACATTCACTTCATTCTGCAGGATCATCACGAATCCCGAGCGGACCTCCAGCGTTTTTTCTCCCCGCGGACCCTTGTACCGGATCGTTCCCGGCTCCAGGGCCGTGATCAGCGGGGCATGGTCCTTCAAGACCTCGAACAAGCCGCAGATGCCGGGCAGCGTCACATTCTCTACCTGGCAATCCACGAGCGTCTGGCGGGGGGAATTGATCTGCAATTTAATCGGAAGGTCCATATCCTGCAATTATTTACCCGCCTGGGCGAGCAGGGCCTCACCCTTCTTGATGGCATCCTCGATCGTGCCGACATTCAGGAACGCCTGTTCAGGCAGGTGATCGACCTCCCCGTCCAGGATCATCCGGAAGCCCCGGACCGTATCCTCGATGTCCACCATGACACCCGGCACCCCTGTAAACTGCTCCGCAACGGAGAACGGCTGGGACAGGAACCGCTGCACCCGGCGCGCCCGGTTGACGGTCAACTTGTCCTCGTCGGAAAGCTCGTCCATGCCGAGAATGGAAATGATGTCCTGCAATTCCTTGTTGCGCTGGAGGATCTGCTTGACCCGCTGGGCGGTGTCATAGTGGTCCTTGCCCACAATATTCGGATCCAGGATCCGGGAAGTGGATTCCAGGGGATCCACGGCCGGATAGATACCCAATTCCGTAATCTTGCGGCTCAGCACCGTCGTCGCGTCCAAGTGGCTGAACGTCGTGGCCGGTGCCGGGTCCGTCAAGTCGTCCGCAGGGACATAGACCGCCTGGACAGAGGTGATGGATCCGTTTTTCGTCGAGGTGATCCGCTCCTGCATCTGCCCCATTTCCGTGGCCAGGGTCGGCTGGTAACCGACGGCAGAAGGCATGCGGCCGAGCAGCGCGGAGACCTCCGATCCTGCCTGGGTGAACCGGAAAATATTGTCGATGAAGAAGAGGATATCTTTCGGACCTTCCTCCGAGCCGCTGTCCCGGAACGACTCCGCGAGGGTCAGGCCGCTGAGGGCGACACTCGAACGGGCTCCCGGCGGCTCATTCATCTGGCCGAAGACCATGGCGACCTGGGATTTCTCCAGTTCCTCCCTGTCCACCTTGGACAGGTCCCAGCGACCTTCTTCCATGCCTTTGACGAATTCTTCCCCATACCGGATGACTCCGGATTCAATCATTTCGCGCAGGAGGTCGTTGCCCTCCCGGGTCCGTTCGCCCACGCCGGCGAAAATGGAGAAGCCGTTGTGTTTCTTTGCGATATTGTTGATCAATTCCTTGATCAACACCGTTTTACCGACACCCGCACCGCCAAAGAGGCCGATTTTACCACCCTTCAGATACGGTTCCAGCAAGTCAATCACCTTGATGCCGGTATAGAGCACTTCCTGCGAGGTCGTCAGGTCTTCGAACTTCGGCGGTTCCCGGTGGATCGGAAGCACTTCGCTCCGGTCCATCTCCCCGAGGCCGTCGATGGCGTTTCCGGTTACATTCATGACGCGGCCCCGGATCTGCGCCCCGACCGGCATCGCGATCGGAGCTCCGGTACACACGGCTTCCAATCCGCGGCGAAGGCCGTCGGTGGAGTCCATGGCCACCGTACGGACCGTATCTTCACCGATGTGCTGCTGCACCTCGACAATCAGCGGAAGACCGCTGCCACGGGCAATGGAAAGGGCTTCGTGAATACGGGGAAGTTCTTTCGGGCCGTCTCCGAAATCGAAATGGATATCGACGACCGGGCCGATAATCTGGGAAATGCGTCCTGTTCTCTCTGACATAACCAACGGTTTAGGTCCAAGCCCCCTGTGTCAGGAGGCCATCTTTGCAAAGATACAAAATATTATACCAAACCGTTTGGACAGAAAAGGATTTTCTACTTCCTCACCACAGGAGTCCCTCGAAAGAATAAACTTACAATCCAACCGACAACAAAACAGGTCACAAAACCCACTGTTGAGTACAACAAGAGATGGACGGATTGCGCATGCATGACCATCAGCTGGACGGCGACCCCAGTCAGCAAACCGGCCACAGCGCCGGTGGCGTTGGCACGCGGACAGAGGAATCCCAGCAGGAACAACCCGCCCAATCCGCCCAGCAGAATGCCAAGGATCTTGGAGAATTCATCCCAAAGGGATTTTACGTCCCATGTCGCCATGACCAAAGCAAAACCGACACCAATCAACCCGATCAGCAATGTCGCGGTCTTCGCAGTTCCCAAGGTTCCATGCCCTGGAAGAATCTTTGTGTGAATATCTGTCACATAGGCAGTCGCAGCAGAATTCATCGAGGCGCTGATCGTAGACATGGCCGC
>CADBPH010000093.1 GCA_902796455.1 uncultured Bacteroidia bacterium | reverse complement strand
GCGAAACAGCATGTGGATTATGTGGTCCATACCGGAGACCTCATCGACTGGCAGAGTGAAGCGAATTTCGACCTGGTCAAAAATTATTTCGGTCCTGACATCATCGGAGCGGTCGGAAACCACGAATTCAGCCCGGACATGGGTTATACCGAACCGAAAATAGAAACGACCGAATCCGGGAAAGACCGGACACGTGCGCAACTGCAACGTGTCTTCCCCTTCGATATCCAGTTCCAGTCACAAGTCGTGGGCGGAGTGAATTTCATCACGATGGACGATGTCTACGGCTATGTCGTCGAATCGCAGGTCCAACGGTTCCAGGAAGAGGTCAAGAAGGGTTTGCCGATTGTCCTGTGCATGCATGTCCCCTTTTTCACGGATACCATCTGGCGCGCCCACGTCCGTTTCTGGAAAGACAAAGGCCCGCTTGCGGACGGCACGTTCCCGGCCGTTTCGGGCGATTACAAAATCCAGCAGGAAGATCCCGTTACGCGGGATTTCCTCGCCTGGCTCCGCGAACAGCCGCTGCTCAAATGCATCCTGGCCGGTCACGAACACTTCACGATAGAAGACCAGTTCTCCCCTACCTGCCGGGAGTATGTCGTCGGCGGAAACTTCCTCTTCCACGGCCAGGAGGTACTATTTATCTAGAAACATGAAACATACGACATTTTCACTCCTGCTGGCAGCGGTGCTGCTGGCAGGAGCTTGCCATACGGGCAAAACTCCCATTACCACGACGGACTGGGAAGCCGCCGACTCGACCGCCTATGCCTATCTTTCCATGCACATCGCGCTTCCGGACGCGGATAAGGGCCCGGCAAAGCAGATCCGGCAGGAACTGACGAAAGTCATGGACGGACAGCTGAGCTGCCTGTCTCCGGGAGAGCAGGAACGCTGCTTCCCGCCCTACAGCGGCCCTTCGGGAGACACCGATGCCCTGCTCTCTTACTACAAGGACCAGGTCCTCGCACAGATCGGGAAACTGTCCCAGGAAGATGCAGAAGACCGGATCAAGTACATGGATGAGAACCCGGATATTACACCCGGACAAAAAGCCGGACTGATTGCAGAGATTCCGAAATGGAGCTATGACTTCACCCTCAAAAAAGTGCTCGAGACACCGCAGTATGCCGTCTTCCTGTCCCAGAATTACATCTACATGGGCGGCGCCCATGGCGGCGTCACAGGAGCGGGCTACCTGACTTTCGACAAGCGTGACGGCCACCGGGTCGATCCGGTCATCGACACCGCTTCGACACAGGCCATCCAGCCGCTGCTGGTCCGCGGACTGCTCCAGTACTACAAGGAGGCCGGCGTGGAACTGACCCGGGAACAATTGCTGGACCAGCTGTTTCTCTCCGAGGACGGGATCATCCCGCTGCCTTCCTGGACGCCGCATCCGACAGAAGAGGGACTGTCCTTCGTCTACCAGCAATATGAAATCGCCAGCTATGCCGAAGGCATGCCGTCTTTCATCCTGCCCTATGCAGAGGCAGCGCCCTTCCTCACTCCGGATGCCCGGAATGTCCTGGGCGGAAAGCTGTAGGGATTCTTACACCAATTCGATTCCGGCCTGATGGCATGCGGCCCGCATGTCGTCGGGCCAGATCGCGGACTGGATTTCTCCGATATGGGCTTTGCGCAGGAGGAACATGCACAGGCGGGACTGGCCGATGCCGCCGCCGATGGTATAGGGCAGCGAGCCGCCCAGCAGCCGGCGGTGGAAATACAGCTCTTCTTTCCACTGCTGTCCCCGCAGGGCCAGCTGACGGCGGAGCGCCTCCGCGTCTACCCGGATGCCCATGCTGGACACCTCGAAAGCCATTTGCAAGACATTGTCCCACAGAAGGATATCTCCATTCAGCCCCTGGTAACCCTCCTCGTTCTCCGTGCTCCAGTCATCGTAGTCAGCCGCCCGGCCGTCATGGACGGATCCGTCTGAAAGCCGGCCGCCGATTCCGATGACGAACACGGCCTTGTGCTCCTGCACAATCCGGTTCTCCCGCTCCTTGGGAGACAGATCCGGATACCGGCGGAGCAATTCCTCTGAATGAATGAAAAATATCTCCTCAGGAAGTTCCGGGACGATGGCCGGGAACTCGACATAGAGTTTGTTCTCCGTGACCTTGATGGCCTCGTAAATCCGCCGGACCGTCTTTTTCAGGAACGCCAGGGTCCGGTCTTCCGGCCGGATGACCTGCTCCCAATCCCACTGGTCCACATAAATGGAGTGCAGGTTGTCCAGGTCCTCATCCGGACGGAGGGCATTCATGTCCGTATAGATCCCTCTACCAGGGGCAATCCCCAAATCCGCCAGTTTGAGGCGTTTCCATTTCGCCAGGGAATGAACCACCTCCGCCGGGGCTTCCGCCATCGAACGGATCGGGAAGCGGACCGGCCGCTCCACACCATTCAAATCGTCATTGATTCCCGTCCCGGAGAGCACCACCATCGGCGCAGTGACCCTGAGCAGGGCCAGCTGCGCCGACAGGTTCTCCTGGAACATGTCCTTGACCGATTTGATCGCTTTTTCCGTCTGTTCGACAGAACCCAGCAAATTCCGGTAATCCGGTGGAAGGATCAGTGACATAATAAAATCTATTACAAACCGAGCTGTTTGAAGAAATCATTCCCCTTGTCGTCGACCAGGATGAAGGCCGGGAAGTCTTCCACGCGGATCTTCCAGATCGCCTCCATGCCCAATTCGGGATATTCGACACACTCGATACTGCGGATGCAGCTCTGCGAAAGCACAGCCGCCACGCCGCCGATCGTACCCAGGTAGAAGCCCCCGTGCTTTTGGCAAGCATCGGTGACGACCTTGGAACGGTTGCCTTTGGCAATCATCACGAGGGAAGCGCCATGATCCTGGAATTCATCCACATACGGGTCCATGCGATTGGCTGTGGTGGGGCCCATGCTGCCGCAGGGATAGCCGGGCGGCGTCTTGGCCGGGCCTGCGTAAAGGATCGGATGGTCTTTGAAATAGGCCGGCATGCCCTCTCCGGCATCGAGGCGGGCCTTGAGTTTGGCGTGAGCGATATCCCGGGCCACGATGATCGTTCCCTTCAGGTTGACGCGGGTGCCGACGGTGTATTTGGTGAGTTCCGCCCGTACATTGTCAATGCCCTTGTCCAGGTCGATCTCAATGCCCTTGGGACCTTCACCGGGGCGGCGGTATGCTTCGGGGATCAGTTCTGAAGGATTGAAATCCATCTTCTCGATCCAGACGCCGTCTGCATTGATTTTACTCTTGATATTGCGGTCGGCGGAACAGCTGACGCCCATGCCGATCG
>CADBPH010000092.1 GCA_902796455.1 uncultured Bacteroidia bacterium | reverse complement strand
CCCGGCTTCCGGCCGTTCCCGGCCTTGACCACCTTGTACTGCAAACCGCTGGGCAATACCACCACGCCTTCTTTCCGGGCGTTTTCCGCCAGGAATTCCTCCCCTTCCTTCTTCATCGCTTCCGCCATTTCACCCTGTACAGCAGCCTGTTCCGCTTCCAGCCGGGTGAAAAGGTCATCCAAAATCCGGCCAGCCTCCTCGTACGGGATAGCGGGACGTTCTCCCAGAAGGGTCGCCTTCAAACCGGCGGTAAAATCCTCCAATGCAATTTCCTTCACTCCATTCTGGAGCAGATTATGGGCGATACTCATGCCCAAGGCGTAACTGTTCTTATCCATAAGATACCTTATTTCTAATAACCAGCAAATATAAGCAAATCTCCCCAGTTTATCGTATCTTTGCCCATGGAATGCGGAAGATGTTTCTCATATGCGCCTGCCTGCCGGCCATTTTCCTGGCCAGCGCGAAAACACTGACGGCCGGAAACGCCGTTCCGCCCCCGGACTCGGCCGCCCTGGACGGCGGGGCGCTCAACCGGGCGACCATCCTGGGAACAGCCTCCTGGGGGGCAGCGCAGGGACAGCGCCTGGACAAAGAAGCACTCCGCACGGCAGGCAACCTGTCCGAGGCGCTGCGGTCTTTCCCGGGGGTGCAAATCAAGGATTACGGCGGGATCGGCGGGCTCAAGACCGTGAATGTCAGGAGCCTCGGCAGCGAACACATCGGGGTCTTCATCGACGGTGTCGCCGTTGAGAACGCCCAGAACATGCAAGTGGACCTCGGGCGCTTCCCGCTGGACGGATTCGCGTCCCTGGAACTGTACAACGGACAGCGGAGCGAGCGACTCCAGTCCGCCAAAGAATACGCCGGGGCAAGTGCCATTTACCTCACTAGCGAAGCACCGGATTTCCGGACCGGGGAAAAAAGCCGGACCACCGTGGGGGTGAAAGGTGGATCCTTCGGGACTTTTTCCCCGACGCTCCGGCATGTGCGGAAACTGGGAAAATCCCTGAAATTGGACGCACAGGCGTCCCTGCTTTCTTCTCACGGACGCTACCGCTTCCATGCAACGGACCGGTACCTCATGCCGGACGGAACCTTCAGCGGCTACGACACGACCCTCACCCGGCTGAATGCCGACCTGCGGAGCGCCACGGCGCAGGCACGCCTGTGGGGACACCGGGGCGGCTCCGTCTGGGATGCCCATGCCTATTTCTATGATTCTGAACGCGGATTGCCGGGACCCGTTGTCCGCCGGACCAGCCTGAATCCTTCCTCCAAAGACCGGCAGGAAGACCGCAATATCTTTTTACAGGGGAATTTCCGGCACGGCTATCAAGGCCTCTGGAACTGCTACAGCACCCTTCTGCTGCGGGGGAAACTCTCCCGCGACCACACCCGGTACCGGACGGATCCGGCGCAGGACCCCGGGGCGATGCCCATCGACAATTCCTATGACCAGTCCGCGCTTTATCTTTCCGCCGCGCACATGCTGCTGCCGGGAGACGGGTGGAGCGTGAACCTGGCGGCCGACGCGCAATACAACACCCTGTCCTCCAATGTCCGCGACTTCGTTTTCCCCCGCCGCCTGTCTTTTTGGGAAGCTGCGGCCCTCGCGTTCTGGCGGCCTGCATTCAGGGTCTCCGCCAGCATCCTGTTCTTCCAGGCCGCTGACCGCTTCAACAGTCCCCAGGGAGGTTTTTCCAAAGAGAACCGCTTCCGTCATGCCGTATCCCCTTCGCTGATCTGGACCTGGGATATCCTCCCGGACAACCGCCTGGAGGCCAGCGGCTTTACCAAACGCTCCTACCGGATGCCCTCTTTCAATGATTTGTATTACACGCTGGTGGGGAACTCGGCCCTGGAGCCGGAAGATGCATGGCAATACGATCTCGCCCTGACCGCAACCGGGGCCCTGGCCGGGAAATGGAACCTGGTCCTTCGCCTGGATGCCTACCGCAACGAAGTCAGCAACAAAATCATCGCCGTCCCGACCGTCAACCAATTCCGCTGGACCATGTACAACATCGGCAAAGCCCGGATCCATGGAGCCGAAGCCATGGCTTCCCTGCAATGGGGCGCGCCGAATGGCGACAAGAAAGCGGCAGGTTTCGCCCTCGACGGGAAATACACCTTCCAGCAGGCGCTGGACCTCTCCCGCAAGGACTCCCCCACCTACCGGGGGCAGATTCCGTATATCCCGCTCCACAGCGCCACCTTCTCCCTGCGGGCCGCCTGGAACGACTGGCGCCTCACTTGCAGCACGCTCTGCAGCGGCAGCCGGTGGAGTTCGTCCGCCAATCTGGAAGAATACCGGCTGGATCCCTACCTGACCGCAGACCTGTGGCTCGCCCGCACCCTGTCCATTGCGCTGCCCCGGACGGCACGGCCGACCAGCCTGACCCTCCGCCTCGCCCTGAACAACCTGACCGGCAGCCGGTATGAAGTCGTGCAGGGTTATCCCATGCCGGGACGCCACTGCATGGTTTCCCTGGAATATACTTTTTGAAAGAGAAATAATCTGCCGCTGACTTGACCGAATGCCGGGAAGATGGTATCTTTGCGGAAACCCGTATTCAGTCCGCGCATTGCGGAAAACAATACAACACTTATCTCCAGAGTTCTATGAAATCAAATGCACTGCTGGTTTTCAGCATGCTCCTGACGGCGATAGCTGTCAGTTGCAACAAAGACGGGAAACCGTCAGAAACCACCTCCGAGGATGAGTCCCTCGCGGGTGTCGAAGTCGCAGTAGGTGAATCAGGTGGCCCTTACAAGAAACTCTTCATGCTCAATGAAGGAAAGATGGGCTCCAACAATGCTTCCGTGGATTTCCTGCGGTTCTCAGACGGGAAATATGTCCGGAATGCGTTCGCACAAATGAATCCCACCCAGGTTCTGGGATTGGGAGACACCGGAAACGACCTCAAGATCCATAACGACCAGGTCTGGGCTGTCATCAACGGCTCCAGCCTTGTCGAAGTATTCAGTCCCAAGGACGAGAAACACATCGCCACGATTCCCGTCCCTTCTCCCCGGAATATCGCATTCGAGGGAGAGTATGCTTATGTAACCTCTTATAGCGGAGCCTATTACGGAGGCCCCGACATCCTGGGAGCTGTTTATCAGATTTCCACGAAAACCTTCCGGGAAGTGGCGCATATTGACGTGGGATACCAGCCGGAAGGGATTGCTTCGTACAAGGGAAAGCTCTTCGTCGCAAACGGCGGCGGCCTGAAATCGGACGGCTCCTACGACAACCGGATCATGGTCCTGTCCGCCAATCCGATGAAAGTGGAGAAAGAAATCCCCGTTGAAATCAATCTGGACGAGATCTACATTGATGATGCCGGTAACGGCTATGTCAGTACATTCGGCAATTTCTGGTCCATCCATTCCGGTCTGTATGCATTCAATGCGGCATCGGGGACGGCATCCGGACGCATCACCGGGGACGTTGACGTAAAAATATCCTGCATGGCAGGGGCCGGCGGCAGCGTGTATGCCATCGGAACGGAAGACGAGTGGAATTGGGACCCGAAGGCCGTCAAGAAATACCGTTTTTATACCGTATCCGCATCCGGGAAGGCGACCGTGCGGGATTTCCCGTCCACGGTGACAACGCCCTACAGCCTGTGCGTCAATCCGGAGAATGGGGATATCTATGTCGGTGACGCCGGGGATTACCTCAGTCCCGGATCCGTCATCTGCTTCGACAAGAACCTGAAGCAGAAATGGATTGCCCTTGCCGGCATCAACCCCGGCCACTTTGCGCTGTATTAACCGAAATGCGGCCAGTCACGATGACTGGCCGCATTCTATTTATGAAGGAAAAAACTATTCAGCTTTTCCGTTGGAGCCGAGCACATTGACAATCTTGTGCATGTAGAGCTTCTTCATTTCGTCGCGGGCAGGACCCAGATACTTACGAGGATCGAACTCACCCGGCTTCTCATCGAAGACTTTGCGGATAGCCGCCGTCATGGCCAGACGGGAGTCGGAGTCGATGTTGATCTTGCAAACTGCGCTCTTGGAAGCCTCACGAAGCTGCTCCTCAGGAATACCGACGGCATCCGGAAGCTTTCCGCCATGGGCGTTGATGATGTCCACATACTCCTGCGGAACAGAAGAAGAACCGTGGAGAACGATCGGGAAACCAGGGAGTTTCTTCTCAATCTCGTGCAGGACGTTGAATGCGAGCGGCGGAGGAACCAGCCGGCCGGTCTTCGGGTCACGGGTGCACTGTGCGGGGGTAAACTTGTATGCGCCGTGCGAAGTACCGATGGAGATAGCGAGAGAGTCGCAGCCTGT
>CADBPH010000091.1 GCA_902796455.1 uncultured Bacteroidia bacterium | reverse complement strand
ATGATGAAAAGCGACACCTCCGCTTATGTCGTCAGCAACAAAGGGTCCCAGCGGCTGGTCGTCGAAGAGGGCACCGGAGAAGCATTGGACGGGAACGGCACGGTTTCGTTCTATTATGCCGGCTATGTCTTCACGGGATCGATCAACAACAAATCCCTGTTCGCCACGAACAGCAGCGCCGTCGCCCAGTCCGCCTCCTGGAGAATCACCGATTCCACGGCGTTTTCCATCGCGACGGTCAACCTGGGAGAGACGGAATTGGTCAAAGGGCTACGCAACGGCCTGATCGGCGTAAAAGGCGGTGAAGAAGCTTACATCCTGTTTTCCGGCGAACATGGGTTCGGATCCAAGATTTTAGGCACGATTCCTGCAAATTCCGCCTTGGCTTATCATATATGGGTCGAAAGCATTTCCAATGAATAATTTGAATATGAGAAGAATCAACATGATACATTTTTTCGATACACTCGGTGCTGCCGCTTGCGGCGCGGTCCTGCTCCTGGGAGCGGCTTCCTGCGCCAAGGAAAACACGACAACCAGCAACGACACGGAAAAAACTTACATTGAATCCTGGCTGAAAGTACGCAACCTGCCCGTCAACCCGACCGAGAGGGGCATCTACATTACGGAAGAAACACCCGGCTCCGGAACCGCCTACAATGGCGAGATGTACGCCTACGTGGAATACACGGCCAAGGACCTGGAAGGGACGATTACCCTGACGACCGACGAGAAGACGGCGCAGCGGATCGGATCCTTTTCCTATTCTACCTACTATGGCCCGCGCATTGTCCAGATATCCGAAAAATCCGCCACGGCAGGCCTGGAAGACCTGCTGACCGGGATGCAGACCGGAGGGACCCGGACCGCCTTGATTCCGTCCTGGCTCCAGGTCTACAAGCGGTACAAGAAAAATGACGAGTATTACAAGCATACGGCGAAGAACACCTCCACGGTCATGTATACCCTGAAAATGCTGGATTTCACCGATGACATCGATGCATGGGAAGGGAGGCAGCTGGACCGGTTCGCCAAACGCAATTGGGGCATCGATTCCACGGGATTCGGCCTGTATTACAAACAGTTGGTTCCTCCGAAAGGGGCCGCGGACTTCCCCTCGGACACCACGGTGTACATCAACTACACCGGCCGCCTGATGAACGGGAAAGTCTTTGACACGACAATTGCCGATACGGCGAAATTCCACAACATCTACAGCAGCAGCCGTACCTACGGGCCCGTCCAGATCAACTGGCACCAGACCCAGGCCGATATCACCATGGGGACGGACAACAACGAACCTGTCGAAGGATTCAAATGGCTCCTGCACCGGATGGGAAGATACGAAAAGGGCATCGGGGCTTTTATTTCCAAATATGGCTACACCTACAAAGGAGGCGGATCCGCCATCCCTCCTTACACCCCGATCCTCTTCGAAGTCGAACTCGTGGATGAACCGTAGCCCATGGTTTCCGGAAGCGTTCCCACAGAACTCGGCACCCAAAAGATCAGCACCCTGCTGAAACAGTATGCAGTCCCCGGCATCATTGCCATGACTGCATCTTCTTTGTACAATATGGTCGACAGCATCTACATCGGCCATATCCGGGACGTCGGCTCCCTGGCCATTTCCGGCCTTGCCGTCACATTCCCGCTGATGAACCTCTCCAGCGCCCTGGGCACCCTGGTCGGCGTCGGCGCCTCTACCATGATCTCCGTTCTGCTGGGGCAGAAGAATTACGAGGCCGCCAACAAGGTCCTGGCGAATGAAATCACCCTCAACACCATCCTGGGAATCGCATTCGCCATCATTACCCTGGCATTCCTCCACCCGATCCTCCACTTCTTCGGGGCCAGCGAGAACACCTACCCTTTCGCACGGGATTACATGACCATCCTGCTGCTTGGCAACGTGTTCACCCACTTGTATTTCGGATTGAACAGCTGCATCCGGGCCGCAGGCAATCCCCGCCTGGCCATGGGGCTGACCATCTTCACCGTCACTTTCAACAGCATCCTGGATCCGATCTTGATTTTCGCGCTGGACATGGGAATCCAGGGAGCGGCCATTGCGACGATCGCCTCGCAGATCCTGGCACTGGCCTGGGCCATGCGGTATTTCATGCGGAAAGACAATTTCCTCCACTTCCCCAAAGGCCTTTTCGCCCTGGACTGGCGGATTGCCAAGAGTTCCCTGGCCATCGGCATGGGACCATTCCTGATGAACGCGGCCGCCTGCATCGTCACCCTGTTCATCAACCAGCAGCTGCGCAAATATGGCGGCGACCTCTCGCTGGGCGCTTACGGCATCGTCAACCGGATTTCATTCCTGTTCGTCATGATTGTCATGGGATTGAACCAAGGCATGCAGCCGATTGCCGGATACAATTTCGGGGCTAGGAAA
Source organism: uncultured Bacteroidia bacterium (assembly GCA_902796455.1). Lineage (GTDB taxonomy): Bacteria > Bacteroidota > Bacteroidia > Bacteroidales > UBA932 > Cryptobacteroides. The sequence goes on along the minus strand of CADBPH010000091.1, from coordinate 2,924 downwards.
TATGCCCGGATGAAAGAAACCTACAAGTTGACCGCTTTGTGGGCGACCGTCGTAACCACCCTGGGATTCATCATTTCTGAATTCCTGAGCGAACCCGCGGTCAGCCTGTTCACCTCCGACCCGGTTCTGAAAGAGCTGTCCGTTGGCGGACTCCGCTGCATGAACATCGTCTTTCCCATCGTGGGATTCCAGATGGTCGCCACGAATTTCTTCCAGTGCCTGGGCATGGTCAGCAAATCCATTTTCCTGTCCCTGAGCCGGCAATTACTATTCCTGGTCCCTTTGATTTACATCCTTCCGGGGTTCCTGGACGTCAAAGGGGTTTGGTACAGTTTCCCGATTTCTGATACCATTACCGCTATTGTCACCGGTATTTTCCTGCTGTCCCTGTTCCGGAAAGTCAACCGCCTGCAAGACGGGGACGACCCGGGCATCCTGGGCAGCCGGATCAAGTAAGACTTTGTAATCCTTCCGCATATGGCAAACGATAAAATCCTGATCAGCATCGGCCGGCAATTCGGAAGCGGCGGCCGCGAGGTTGCAAAGGCCCTCTCCGACGCACTCGGCGTCCCGGTCTACGACAATGAACTGATTTCCAAGGCCGCCGAGGAAAGCGGCTTCAGCAAGGATCTCTTCTTGCGGAGCGATGAGAAACGGAGCCTGTTCTCCATCTCCAACTTCTTCGCAACCGGAAGGTACACCTTCTCTGACAACTATATCGGGGACAATGAGTTATTCAAGATGCAAAGCCAGGTTATCCGCGACTTGGCGGAAAAAGGTTCCGCCATTTTTATCGGACGCTGCTCGGATTACATTCTCCGGGACATGGACTGCCTGGACATCTTTATCACTGCACCCCGGGAGGTGCGGGTCCGCCGCGTAGCGGAACGGGCCGGACTCTCCCCCGAACAGGCACTCGCCCTGCTGGAGAAGACGGACCGGACGCGGGAAACATATTATAACTACTTCACCTTGGGGAACTGGGGCGTCGCTTCCAACTACGACCTCTGCATCGATTCTTCCATCCTCGGAATCGAGAAGACGGCCGGAATGATCATTTCCTTCCTCCGCGAAAAGGAGGGCCGCGCATGAAGATGCGGACGGGAATGAAATACGCCGGCTTCGCCTTCGGAATCTGCCTGCTTGTCCTCGGGGGCATCCATCTGGCCACGGCCTGCGGTCATTCCGCAGACCCGGTGGACAACCGCATCGCCGCGGACCTGAATGCATCGCTGTCCAACGAAATGTCCGAACTGGAAGGGTTCGAGGGATTTGACCACAAAATCACGGCATACATGCAGGAATGGGGGCTCCAGGGCGTTTCCCTGTCCGTCATGCGCAACGATTCCCTCCTTCTGGCCAAAGGCTATGGCTGGGCTGACAAGCGCGAGGAAATCAAGATGCAACCCGGACATATCCTGCGGATGGCTTCGGTCTCCAAACTCATTACGGCCACCGGAATCATGGTCCTGCAGGAGGCAGGGAAACTGTCCCTCTCCGATACCGTTTTCGGGCCTTCAGGCATCTTGAGAGACTCGGTTTTCACCGAAGTGATCAAGGACCGCAATTACTTCAAAATCACCGTCGAAGACCTTCTTCGCCACAAGGGAGGCTTCCTGGTTACGGGAGGAGACCCCATGTTCTCCACCCGGACAGTCATGCTGCAGAACCACCTGCGCACTCCTCCGGACAACAAGCGGCTCCTGCGGATCTGCCTGCGGAAAACCCTGGGCTACGAACCGGGGACGACCCAGGCCTATTCCAACCTCGGCTACATGATCCTCAGCCTGGTCATCGAAAAGGTATCCGGCATGAGCTACGAAGATTTCATCCGGCTGGAAGTCCTGGAAAAGGCCCGCTGCTACGACATGCACCTGGCGCACAATTATTATAAGGACCGCTATCCGAACGAAGTCCGCTACTATGTTCCCGTCAATGAAAAACCCGTCCCCGAATACAACAACAGCGGCAAAATGGTGACCCGCTGCTACGGCGGAAATGACATCCGGGCCCTGTCGGGCGCCGGGGCCTGGGTGGGCTCCACACCGGAACTCGCCCGCTTTGTCGCTTCCATCGACGGGAAGCCTTCCGTGCCGGATATCCTGACTCCCCAGAGTGTGGAAGCCATGACGGAATGGTTCGATCCGGACACCTTCTCCCTCGGCTGGAACGATACCAAACCCACAGGAGAATGGACACGGACAGGGACGTTCTCGGGCACAACCGCCCTGGTCAAATACTTCCCGGAAGGCGACTGCTGGATCTTCATTGCCAACACCAGCACCTGGAAAGGTCCCTCTTTCTCCAAAAAGACCGAAGCCCTCATCCGAGAGCTCCGGCCGCTATACAATCCCCTGTTTCCGCGCCGGGATCTTTTCTGGGAAAAAGAAACCGACGAGTAACGGGCTCTATTTCACGAACATCACCGCTTCAGCGATGGAATTCAACTTGGTGTCCGCCGTATCGGCGCGGCTGGCCAGGATACACGGTGCCGTCGTTCCGACCAGCATTCCTGCCTGACGTACGCCGGAAGCCAGCTTGGAATTGGTCTTCCAGAACACATTGGCAGACTCGATATTCGGGAATACGAGGCAGTCGGCATCACCCGCGACAGGGCTGGTCAACTTCTTGATTTCCACGGATTCCTTGTCAATGGCAACGTCCAGGGCCAGCGGGCCGTCCCCGATGCATCCCTTGATCTGTCCGCGGTCGCACATCTTGGCCAGGGCGGCAGCTTCCATGCAGGCGGGCATGGAATCCAGCACTTGCTCGGAGGCGGCGACAAAAGCGACCTTCGGCTTGGCGATTCCGAATGACTTGGCAACGCCGGTCACGAAGCCCGTCATCTTCATCTTCTGGCGGAAATCCGGAAGCGGAATGACAGCCATGTCCGTGAGGAAGATCAGCTTGTGATACAGCGGGCT
>CADBPH010000090.1 GCA_902796455.1 uncultured Bacteroidia bacterium | reverse complement strand
TACCGGATGGAAAGACATCCGCGGAGGGGTCTCGTACTGCCTGTATGACGGATTCCCGGACCTGCACTTGCAGATGAGCTCTGCCAAGGCGGCTTTCCAGCATGCCCCTTGCTGGTACAACAATATCACCTATTCCGACGAGGCCCGGCGCGGCTTTGAGTGCAAGGAAGATTTGTTTGTCCCCGGATCCTTCTCGATGCCGATGAAGGAAGGAGAGTCGGTCGTATTCTCCGCGTCGGTGGAGGAAGTGAGTCCCCGCACCCTGAAACGCCGCTTTGAAGACGGCGTCGCCGCTGCGGGGGACATTACGGATTTCCATGACCAGCTGGTCCACTGTGCCGATTTGCTGAAACGGGACAGGGGCGGCCGGAAACGGATTACGGCCGGATTCTCGTGGCTGTATACCGGACTGCTGCGGGAGACCCTGTATGCCCTTCCCGGATTGACGCTGTATGCCGACGGGAATACCGCCGAGTTCGAGGAAATCCTCGACAACCTGATTGCGGACGAAGGAGAGCGCCTTTTCCACCGGACGACCCAGGTGGAAGCTCCGCTCCGCCTGGCGGATGTCCTGCAGCAATACATTGATTTCGGAGCGGATGCCCGGCGTGTCTGGCGGAAATACGGCGATACCGTCAAGGGCATCATCGAAAGTTATTCTCCGGGGGTCCGGAAGGAAGTCGCCCTCCAGCCGAACGGGTTGCTCTGGGCACAGGCCGACCGGGTCGCCCTGACGTGGATGAATGCGTATATCGACGGCTGTCCTGTTACGGAAAGGCCTGGATATCAGGTTGAAACGAATGCTTTCTGGTATAATTCGATTCGTTTCGCCCTTGAAATGGAGCGCAAATACGTATCCCTGCGCAGTCCGTTCGTGGTCCGGTGGGCCCCGGTCTGCCAGCTGATCGAAGACAATTACCAGCCCACGTTCTGGAATCCGCGCATGGGGTATCTTGCCGACTATGTGGACAATAACGGCCAGAACATGGATGTCCGGCCGAATCAGCTCTTTGCGGTCTGGGTGCAGTATTCTCCCGTGGATGACGAGGTGGCCCGCAGCGTCATGCGCGTGATTGACAACGAACTGGTGACGCGCCGGGGGCTGCGGACACTTTCTCCGCGTGATGTCAAATACAAGGGAGTCTACGAGGGAACCCAGGTGGAACGTGACCTGGCCTATCACCAGGGCTGTGCATGGCCGTCCCTCCTGTTCCCTTATGCGGATGTCTGTTTCCGGATGAAGGGGCCTTCTTTTTTCAAGAAGGCGGAGTGGCTGATCGAGCCGTTCTTCAATGAGGACCTGGCCAAGCATGGCGTCGGCGCTTTCTCGGAGTTGTATGACGGAGATCCGCCGCATGAACCGCACGGGGCGATTTCGTCCGCCCTCAGTACCGCATCGTTGCTCGGTGTGGAATATGTCATCGATAAATACAGGGAGGACTGACCATGAAAGTGCTGATGTTCGGATGGGAGTTTCCTCCCCATATTGCCGGCGGGTTGGGTACAGCCTGCTACGGTATTGTCAAGGGACTGGCTTACAACGGTGTAGAGACCTTGTTCGTCATGCCTTCCGCTTCCGGAGACGAGGATCAGAGCGTCGCGACCATCATCAATGCGAGCGATGTCCCGGTCACCTTCTCGGAAGACCTGTCGGTGAGCGATTTCCTGGACAAGGTGCAATTCGTGCATATCGGTACGAACATGCTTCCGTATCTGGATCCGCAGGATTTCCGCGATGTCGTTGAAGCGGAGCGCAAACGGCAGTCCAGTGATTTCCGGATTCACTACGGCCAGAAATACAAATTCTCCGGGAAATACGGTTCCAACCTCCTGGAAGAGGTGGCGCGTTATGCAATGGTCGGCGGGACGATCGCGCTCCAGCACAAGGATGAGTTCGATCTGATCCATGCCCACGATTGGCTGACCTATTCTGCCGGGATTGCGGCGAAGCGTTTGACGGGCAAGCCGTTGATCGTCCATGTCCATGCGACGTCCTTTGACCGGAGCAGCGACCAGAATATCGATACGCGGGTCTACGACATCGAAAAGCGCGGCATGGAAGCCGCCGACCGTGTCATCACGGTGAGTGACCTGACCCGCAATATTGTCATCACGAAATACGGCATCGACCCGGCCAAGGTCGTGACGGTCCACAATGCCGTAGATTTCAGCGGACGCGACAATGTGGAAGTGGAACGGGGCGTCAAAGACAAGGTGGTTACGTTCCTCGGTCGGATCACGTTCCAGAAGGGTCCGGAGTATTTCATCGAAGCGGCCGCCAAGGTGCTCAAGCGGACCAGCCATGTGCGTTTCGTCATGGCGGGCAGCGGGGACATGATGAACCGCAGCATCCGCCACGTGGCGCGGCTGGGGATCTCGGACCGTTTCCATTTCACCGGATTCCTGCGCGGGGCGGATGTCCAGAAAATGTTCGCGCTGTCGGATGTGTACGTCATGCCGTCCGTTTCGGAGCCTTTCGGGATTTCTCCGCTGGAGGCGATGCGTACCGGCGTTCCTTCCGTCATTTCCAAGCAGTCGGGTGCCGCCGAGGTCCTCAAATATGCCTTCAAGGTGGATTTCTGGGACGTCGATGCGATGGCAGACCAGATTTACGGCTTGTTGGAGTATCCGGCGCTGCGTGACTTCGCCGCCCGTATGGGGTATGACGAAGTCAATGCCCTCAAGTGGAACAACGCCACGGCCAAGATGAAGAAAATTTACGAATCAGTTTTAAAATAATCCATCCTGTTATGGCTAAAAGTATATGCTTGTATTTCCAGGTCCATCAGCCGACGAGACTCAGATTGTACAGGTTTTTCGATATCGGCAAGGATTCGCATTACTACGATGATTTCGCCAACCGGACCATCCTCCGGCGGGTTGTCCAGCGGTGTTACCTGCCCATGAATGAATTGTTGCTCGAGCAGATCCGCCGGCACGACGGCCGCTTCAAGGTGACATTCTCCATCTCCGGGTCCGCGCTCGAGCAGTTTGAACGCTATGCCCCGGAGGTGATTGACAGTTTCCGGGCGCTGGCCGATACGGGTTGCGTGGAGTTCCTGTGCGAGACGTACTACCATTCCCTGGCTTCCCTGGCCTCTGCGGATGAGTTCCGTCACCAGGTCCTCAAGCACCGCGATGCCATCGAGCATTATTTCGGGGTGAAACCGAAGGCTTTCCGGAACACCGAGCTGATTTACAACGACAACATCGGCGCCCAGGTGTACCAATTGGGCTTCCCGGTCATGCTCACGGAAGGTGCCCGGCACATCATGGGCTGGAAGAGCCCGAATTTTGTGTACTCCTGCGATGCCGAGCCGCGCCTGAAGCTGCTGCTCCGCAATTATTCCCTGAGTGACGATATCGCTTTCCGTTTCTCGAACCAGTCCTGGGAGAACTGGCCGCTGACAGCCGAGAAGTATCTGGGCTGGCTGAAATCGGCCGTGCAGGAAAGCGGGGACGTGATCGGACTGTTCATGGATTATGAGACATTCGGCGAGCACCAGCTCTCCCGCAGCGGCATCTTTGATTTCATGGCCGCCCTTCCGGGCTTTGTCCTGGATGACGGGACCTTTGCTTTCCGGACGCCGTCCGAGATCGCCCGTTCCCGCAAGGCGACCGCCCCGCTGGAGGTACCCGAGACGATTTCCTGGGCCGATGAGGAGCGTGACGTGACTGCCTGGCTCGGCAATGAGCTGCAGCAGGATGCGTTCAACAAACTGTACGGGTTGTATGAGAAACTTTCGCTGATCAACGATCCGGCCTTGTGGAACGATTTCGGGCATCTCAGTGAGAGCGACCACTTTTATTACATGTGTACCAAATTCTTCTCCGATGGGGAAGTCCATAAGTATTTCAATCCGTATGATACACCGTATGAGGCGTTTATCAATTATATGAACGTCTTGAGCGATTTTATTATCCGCGTGGAGGATGAAAATTCGGTTTTAGGTGTTAAATTTGCTGCCCCGGACGCGGCCGTGCCGGCGAAACCCGCACGTAAAAAGGCTGTGAAAGCCCCTGCCGCCCGTACGAAGAAGAAGTAATAGAAATAGATGACTGACAAGAACCTTATCCCCGATTATCTCTTTGAAGTCAGTTGGGAAGTTTGCAACAAAGTAGGCGGTATCTATACCGTCATCGCCACGAAATCATTATACCTGCGGAGCCAGCTCGGACGGCACCATATCCTGGTCGGTCCGGATGTCTGGATGGATACCGAACAGAATCCCGATTTTATCGAGGATCATCAGATGTACCGTGCCTGGAAGGCCCAGGCGGCATCCGAAGGGCTCCGTATCCGGCTGGGGAAATGGAACGTCCCCGGGTCTCCTTTGGCTATCCTCGTAGATTTCAAGCAGTTCCTCCCGGACCAGAACCGGATCCTGACGGAATACTGGAAGCGCTTCGGCGTGGATTCCATTACCGGCAACTGGGACTACAAGGAGTCCTGCATTTTCGGATATGCGGCCGGGAAGGTGATCGAGAGTTTCTGGCGTTTCAACCTGACATCCACGGACCGGGTCGTCGCCCAATTCCATGAGTGGCAGACCGGTGCGGGCCTGCTCTACCTGAAGGGCACCAAGATTCCCGTTGCCACGGTGTTCACGACCCACGCCACGGTCGTCGGGCGCTGCCTGGCCGGCAACAACCTGCCCCTGTATGACAACATGGATTCGTACGATGGAGACGCGATGGCCCGTCAGTTCAATGTCATTGCCCGTCATTCCCTGGAATCCAAGTCCGCCTGCAACGCTGACGTTTTTACGACGGTCAGTGAGATTACGGCGAAAGAATGCGCCCGTTTCCTGGGCCGCGAGGTGGATATCGTGACGCCGAACGGTTTCGAGAACAGTTTCACCCCTTCCACGGAGGAAGAATATGTGGACATGCGTTCCGCTGCCCGCCGCCGGCTGATCGATGTGGCTTCCGCCATGTCGGGAGAAGATGTCCCGCAGGATGCCGTCCTGCTGGGGATCGGCGGCCGCTACGAATACCGGAACAAGGGGATCGATGTCTTCATCGACGCGCTTTCCTCTTTGGTGCAAAGCGGATATGACGGCCGCAGCATCCATGCTTTCATCATGATTCCGGGCGGGCACAACGGCCCGGACAAGACGCTTGCCGCCAAGTTGGCCGGCAAGGATGTCGGGCCTTACACAACCCAGGTTTCCCACAACCTGATGTATCCGGAAAGCGACCAGATTACACGCCGTTTCCGGGAGGTCGGGCTGCTCAATGCTTCCGGCAGCAAGGTGAACGTGTACTTTGTTCCGTCGTACCTGAACGGGAATGACGGAATCTTCAACATGACCTATTACAACTTGCTTGTCGGTCTGGATCTGGCGCTCTTCCCGTCCTATTATGAGCCATGGGGTTATACACCGCTGGAGGCGGCCGCCTTCCGGGTCCCCACGCTTACGACGACCCTTGCCGGGTTCGGCAAATGGGTGGAGTCGCATTACGGCGACCGCCCGCATCCCGGTGTCATGGTCGTGGAGCGCAACGATTCCAATTATGCGGAGGTCGTGGAGAAGGTCTCCGGGAGAATCCGCGAAATAGCCGGACACAGCTCCGATGAGCGCCGGCAGTACCGGGAGAATGCACGCGAGGTCGCGTCCATCGCTCTCTGGGAGAATCAAATTGTTTATTATCAAAAAGCGTATGCACTGGCATTGGAGAAGATGCAATCCAGGCGAGAGGCTTACATTGAAACTGCAGAAGACAAACCCATGTATTTTGAAAAAATAGAAATTAATGCGCCTTCCTGGAAGAGCGTGATGGTGACCCGGCATCTTCCGGAGGCCCTCTCCGGGCTTGAAACCCTTTCCAAGAACCTCTGGTGGTGCTGGAACGACAGTGCCAAGGCCCTGTTCAAGGCCATTGACCCGGAGGTCTGGCACCGTTCCGGCCATAATCCGATGGAGGTGTTGGATACGGTGAGCCTCAAGCGCTTCAAAGCCCTTGCCGCAGACAAGGAGTTCCTTTCCCAGCTGGGTACCGTCATGGATGAATTCAATGCGTACATGGCGCTGAAAGCCCAGCGGACCGATCCCTCCATTGCTTATTTCTGCATGGAATACGGTCTGGATACTTCGCTGAAAATCTATTCCGGCGGTCTGGGAATCCTCGCCGGTGACTATCTCAAGGAAACCAGCGACATGAACGTGAACCTGGTGGCGATCGGCTTCCTGTACCGATACGGATACTTCACCCAGGTGATGTCCGCCCAGGGTGCGCAGGTCGCCCATTACGATGCACAGGATTTCATGCGCCTGCCGATCGAACCGGTCCGCGGAGAGGACGGGACATGGGTGACGACCAGTGTGGCCTTCCCGGGCCGCAACATCACGGCCCGCCTGTGGAAGGTGGCTGTCGGCCGTACCGACCTGTACCTGCTGGATACAGACTATGAAGCGAACATTCCCGAGGACCGCCAGGTGACCCATCACCTGTACGGCGGTGACTGGGAGAACCGCCTCAAGCAAGAGTTGCTGCTGGGCGTCGGCGGCGTCCGGGCTCTCCGGCACCTCGGACTGCATCCGCAGATTTACCATTGCAATGAAGGACATGCCGCATTCACGGGACTGGAGCGCCTGCGGGAATACATCCAGCAGGAAGACCTCTCCTTCGCGGAGGCGATGGAAGTGGTTCGCGCATCGTCCCTGTTTACGACCCATACGCCGGTTCCTGCCGGTCACGACGCCTTCGACGAAGGCTTGATGCGCAAGTACATCGGTCATTATGCCCAGCGGCTGAAAATCAGCTGGGAAACCCTCATGGGCCTGGGCAAGATCCATGGCGACGACCCCGGCGAGAAATTCTCCATGAGCCACCTGGCGGCCAATATTTCCCAGAATATCAACGGTGTTTCGATGCTGCACGGCAAGGTGAGCCAGGACATTTTCTCCAATATGTATCCGGGCTATCTTCCTGAGGAGCTGCATGTCAGTTATGTGACCAATGGCGTTCATTATCCCACGTGGGCATCCAAGGAGTGGAAAGCCTTGCATGCGAAAGTGTTCGGTCCGGAATTCCAGACCCACCACTATGATAAGCGCTGCTTCGAGGGGATCTATTCCGTTTCCGACGAGGAAATCTGGAACGTACGCCGGGCGATGAAGAAGCAGTTGATCGAAGTGATCAAGGAACGCCTGTCGAATCCTGCGCTGGGGAGCCATTATTCTCCCAGTCAGATTGTTACGATCCGCAAGACTTTGCGGGATGATGTCCTGACCATCGGGTTTGCGCGCCGTTTTGCCACCTACAAACGGGCAACCCTGCTGCTGAGCGACCTGGACCGTCTGGATGCCATCGTGAATAATCCGGCCCGTCCGGTACAGTTCATCTTTGCCGGCAAGGCCCATCCGGCCGACAAAGCGGGACAGGATCTGATCAAGCACATTATCGATGTGTCCAAGCAGGATCGTTTCATCGGAAAGATTGTCTTCGTCCCCGGGTATGACATCACCCTTGCCAAACGGATGGTGCAGGGCGTGGATGTCTGGATGAACAACCCGACTCGTCCGCAGGAGGCTTCCGGAACATCCGGCGAGAAAGCGGCGATGAACGGGGTCATGCACTTCTCCGTCCTGGACGGCTGGTGGGTGGAAGGGTACAAGGAAGGTGCCGGCTGGGCCCTGCCGCAGGAGCGTACCTATGACGACCAGAATTACCAGAATGAACTGGATGCCGCCACGATCTACACGATCCTGGAGAAGGAGATCGCTCCGATTTATTATGACACGGACAAAGCTACGGGCCGTTCCGCCCAGTGGATCGGCTATATCAAGAATACGATTGCCCAGGTGGCCTGCAACTTCACGACCAACCGGATGCTGACGGACTATGTGAATCAGTACTATGTCCCGCAGGCGGAGCGTTCGGCCAAGATGGTCGCGGACGATTACCGGATGGCCCGGGAGATTGCGGCCTGGAAGCGCAATGTCGAGCGCGAGTGGGGCAACATCGAGGTGATGTCCAATACCCAGCCTGATTTCTCTTACAGTCTGTCTGACAAGAATTTGCTGCATTCCGAAGTGGTGCTCGGCATCGGGAATCTTTCCCCGGAAGACATCGGTGTGGAGATGCTCCTGTGTACGACTGACCGGAAGGGACGGCTTCATATCCAGGAAAAGTGCGCGTTCGAGATGACGGATTTCCACGACGGCGTGGCGACTTACCAGGCTTCGATCCTTCCGGAACGGACCGGCATGTACGAAGTGGCAACCCGCATGTATGCCAAGAACCCGCTGCTTCCCCATAGACAGGATTTCGGTCTGGTAAGATGGTTGTAGCGACTGGCTTTTTCGACGGTGTCCATCTGGGACACCGTTTTCTGATTGACTCCCTGGTGGAAGCGGCCCGCTCCCGGGGGGAAGAAAGTCTTGTCGTGACTTTCTGGCCCCATCCGCGGACGGTCCTGCAGAATGATGCGCGCTCGTTGCGCCTGTTGACTTCCCTGGAGGAGAAAAAAACGCTGTTGGAAGGCCTCGGCGTGGACCGGGTCGCTGTCCTTCACTTTACGCGTGCATTCAGCCGGATGACGGCCCGGGAATACCTGGAGGAGGTGATTGTCGGGCGTTTCGGGGCATCGGCCGTGATGTTGGGGTATGACAATAGGATCGGGAGCGACTGCCTGGGACCGGAAGAGGTGCGCGGGGTGGCGGAATCATTGGGCCTGTCGGTTCTTTCGGCTCCCAGTTTCTCCACGGACGGCGTGACCGTGAGTTCCACGAAGATCCGCTCAGCCCTGTCCGAAGGCAATGTCTCCCGTGCTGGAGAGATGTTGGGGTACCATTACGGACTGCACGGGGTGGTCGTGGCCGGGAACCGGCTGGGCAGGACGCTGGGTTTCCCGACCGCCAACATGCAGCTTTACGAGCCACTCAAGCTGTTGCCCGGCAACGGGGTGTATCTGGTCGAAGTGGTCCTGGAAGGTACGCTGCGCCATGGGATGTGCAACATCGGGACCCGGCCTACGGTCGGCGGTTCATCCGTGACGGTGGAGACGCACATCTTTGATTTTGACGAGGATATTTACGGGCTGGACCTGCGGGTTGCCTTCCTGGAAAGAATCAGGGAGGAGAAACGCTTCTCCTCCCTGTCGGAATTGTCGGCCCAGCTCTCCCGCGACCGGGAGACCTGCCTGCAACGGTTGCAGGGGCTGGCTGGCATCTAATTGTGCCGGCCTTTGGCACGGAGATACTTCAGCAGCTGTTCCGGACGGTCTGTCTGGATCATGGAAGCGCCGAGTGCCAAGACCTGGTCATAGATAAGGGCCGGATCGCCCGCCGCATCGGCGGCATCGTCGTCCAGATAAGCACAGAGGGATCCCCAGATGGTATTGATCCAGACTTTGGAACCGCTGTCGAGGATTTTCTTTAAGCAGTCCTTGGTCTTTGGCGACAGTTCCCGGAAGCATACCTCATAGGCCAGCGGTACGGTTCCGGTTTCCATGTATGATTTGAACAGCTCATTATCCGGAGTGACGATCGGCATGTACATCATGTTGTGGGCATGCCTGGCCATGTCACTCTTGACGACGTCGATCGGTTTCTTCCCTTTGATCAGGATCTGGTCGGTGACGCCGAGTTTCTCGGTAATGGCCAGCACTTCGTCATAAAACTCATACCCTTGGTCCACATTCACCGTAATGCGGTCCTTGCAGACGCGGAGCGCCTCTTCGAGCGTGGGCATGCGCAGGCTGTCTGTGGCGACACCGTGTCCCCGTTTCAGCCGTAACTTCTTGATTTCAGCAAGTGTATGGTCGCTGACAAGTCCTTTTCCATTGGTGGTCCTGTCCAGGGTCTTGTCGTGGCAGAGCACGAGGACACCGTCCTTGGTCCGCTTCAGGTCCAGTTCCATCATGTCCGCGCCCATGCGGATGATGGATTCAATGGCCGGGATGGAATTCTCCGGATAATTGCGCCAGTCGCCCCGGTGGCAGATGACGACGACATACTTCGAATTCGGATCATGGATCTGGGCGGTGATCATTTCGGCCCGGTTGGCATACTGTTTTTCGGAGGGGAGGCCGGCGCGCCGCGCTGTCCCGCAGGAGATGACGGTCAGGGCCAGGGATAGGCCCGTGAGGATAGAAAGGATTCGTTTCATCTTGAATGGATTAGTTATTGTTTGTTACGTTGAAATCACAGTAGATCGGGAGGTGGTCGGAGGGGTAGTAGCCTTCATATATCTTTGCGTTGCAGCTGTAGTGCAAGGGTTCGAGGGAGCCGCGGTAATAGACGTAGTCAATCCGGGAAGCGGTGGCCATGTCCCGCTCCAGATTGAAACCATTGTACGTGCCGGCAGGCCCGGATATCTTTCCGGAAGTGGCCAGGGCATCGTAGGAGTCTTTCCACCATTTCCGGTAAGTGGCGGAGGATTCCTGCGAATAGCTGGCATTCATGTCGCCGACGAAGACGGATGGCAACTGCTTGGTATTGAATTTCTTCTCCATGTCGGCATAGACGTAGGCAAAGGCATCGCGGGGCTCACGGTTCAGACAGGCGTGCGTGTTCATCACGAAAAGCTGCACGCCGGTTTCCTTGTGCGTCAGGACGGCGCAACAGCCGCCCCGGTTGAAGGTGCCGTTGTCCCCTGTATCGTTCGTGGTCATGGTTTCGGGGGTTTTGCAGGCCCAGAAGAAATTCCGCTCCGTCAGGGTGAATTTGTCCTTCTTGAAGGCAATTCCCTGGGCACTTTTCCCGACGCCATTCTGGG
>CADBPH010000089.1 GCA_902796455.1 uncultured Bacteroidia bacterium | reverse complement strand
GACCATATCGGCGGGCATTATTCGCTCGTGACGAAATACGGTCTCCGCACGGCAACCCTGAAAAGCGCGGCGGATGCCCTGCGCGATCCCGCCAAAGTCGCCATCCGCGTCAGGACCCGTTTCCCGAAAAACTCCCCCGCCCCGCAATCGTATTTGAAAGGGGTGGAACCGGACAAACTGCTGGATGAAGGAGAAAGGCTCGAAGGGCGTTTCTATGCGCTCGAGACCCCGGGACACGATGACGATTGCCTCACCTGGATCGACAGCAAAACCGGAACGGCTTTTACGGGCGACTCCCTCCAGGCGAACGGGACCCCGACGCAGGGTGTCGGATTCTACCGGAACCTGGAAGCCTATCTCGGCAGCCTGGAAAAACTGGCGGGAGCAAAGATCGAGAATCTCGTCTGCGGGCACGACTATGACGGCATCGGCTGCCTTGTGAAGGGAGCGGCGAACGTTTCCGGCGCATTGCAGTATTGCCTTGACCGGGTCCGGCTATATGACAGAAAGGTCAAGGAATATGTCGCATCCGGGCTTCCTGTTGAAGACGAGCCCGTTACGCTTGCATTGAAACTGATCGGCGAGGTCGGCTGCGGCATGCCGGACGCCCTCTTCATGGCCCTCCACACTGTTTCCGAGCACTTGAAAAACCGCATAACACTATAATTATATGGCCTTCAACTACATAGACGTTATCGTCATGGTCGCGTTCTTCGCGGCACTTCTCCTGATCCCGGCTATTTCAGCCCTGAAATCCAAGGGAAAAGGAGCCAGCGAGTATTTCAAATCCGCCGGCACCATGCCCTGGTGGCTGATCGGTGTCTCGATGGTCGCGGCAACGACAAGTACGAACAGCGCGAACCTCTTCACGGAAATCGTCCGCCGGGACGGATTGAGCGGAAACTGGGTATGGTGGGCGTTCCTGCTGACGGGAATGCTGACCGTTTTCGTTTATTCCAAACTCTGGGTGCGGTCAGGCGCCACGACGGATATTTCCTTCTATGAAATCCGCTATTCCGGCAAACCTGCGGCATTTCTGCGCGGCTTCCGGGCCCTGTACCTCGGCGTCATCTATAACCTGTCTGTCATGGCGACCGTGCTGCTGGGCGCAGTCAAGATCGGCGTCGTTCTCTTCGGGGTACCGGCTTCGACCATCCTGATCGTTACGGCCGTCGTATCGCTCATCTATTCCAGCCTGTCCGGAATCCGCGGCACGATTTACACGGACTTCTTCATTTTCGCGGTCGTGATGACCGGCGCCTGCGCGGTCATGTATTACGGGGTCACGCACCCTGCGGTGGGCGGCTGGTCGAGCCTGATGAGCAATCCGGAAGTCACCTCCCGCCTGTCCTTCTTCCCGGATATTTCGAACAAGGACGCCTTCATCGCCATTTTCCTCATTCCGGTCGCCGTGCAATGGTGGAGCGTATGGTATTCCGGTTCGGAACCCGGAGGCGGCGGATACATTGTCCAGCGCATGCTCACGGCGAAAAGCCCGAACCATGCCGTCGGCGGCACCTTGTTCTTCAATGTCCTCAACTACGCGCTGCGCCCCTGGCCCTGGTACATCGCCGCATTCGCATCGCTGATTATCTTCCCCGACCTCAATTCGATCCGCGAAGCGTTCCCCGATGTCAACCCCGCCCTTGTCGGAGACGACATGGCCTATCCGGCCATGATGAAGATCGTTCCGAACGGATGGATTGGACTTCTGGGAGCCTCCCTGATGGGCGCCCTGTTCTCGACCATTGCCGCACAACTCTCGATGGGAGCGAATTATGTCACGAACGACATCTGGAAACGATTCGTCAGGAAGGATGCCAGCGACCGGGAGCTGATCTGGGTGGCACGGGGATCCTCCCTTTTGCTCATCATCGCGGGGTGCGCCCTGGCACCTTGCCTGGAAAGCGCAAAAGCCGGGTTCAACCTGATGGTCCAGATCGGCGCGGGTACCGGGCTCATCTTCCTGCTGCGCTGGTTCTGGATGCGGATCAATGCCTGGACGGAAATTGTCGCCATGATTGTTTCCTTCTTCGCCGCTGTCTTCTTCGAATTGATTTGGCCGCATATTTCCGCAACCGAGCTCCTGTTCTCGCAGAAGCTGCTTTGGACGATCGGTGTGACGACCGCTTCCTGGCTCATCGCGACGTTTGTCACGGCGCCGGAGAAGCCGGAGGTTATCGCCAATTTCAAATCACTGGTCCGGGCGGACGGGCGCGACGTCGGCAAGGGTGTCCTCAAGATGTTCCTCGCCTCAATCGCGATTTTCGCCTTCATGTGGGCTGTCGGCGCCCTGATCGGCACGATCAAGTAAGGGAATATAACGAAAAACCCCAGCAGAATACTCTGTTGGGGTTTTAAGTGGTGTTGGCAGGAGTCGAACCGGCGACACATGGATTTTCAGTCCATTGCTCTACCACCTGAGCTACAACACCATTTCCGTACGGTTTTTCCGTTTCGGGAATGCAAAGATAGGTAAAAATTCGTTCCCTGCAAATTTTTATTAAAAAAACTTTCCCCCTTTGTTCCGGCACAAGGAAACTCAGGGTTTTTTCGCTATCTTCGCTTTCCGAAGCCGTCCGCACATGCTTGAAAACAGAACATACGTCCGTGTCATCCTTCCCCTCAAACTGGACTGGGAACCCTGCTATCATACAGAAGGCTTTTCCGCGGACCGGCTGTCACCCGGGACACGGGTCCGCGTCCTGTTTTCCCACAAGGAATATATCGGCGTTGTCAGCGAATGCGGCGTCCTGCCCGATACCGATCCCGCCAGAATCCAACCCCTGCTTTCCCTTCCGGACGATCTGCCCCCCATCTCCCCGGCCGAACTCGAACTGTGGAGACAAGTCGCCGACTATTACATGTGTCCGGTGGGAGAAGTCTACAAAGCGGCCTATCCTTCCGGCAAAATTGCCGAAGAAAATACAGTTGCACGCATCCACCAGCGCAAAGAAGCCCGGCAGCAGCGCCTGACGGACAGCCTGGCGGCCAAAGAAAAAAGACTCGCCGAACGATTGGAGAAAAAAACGCTGCAATGCGCCGCAGCACGGAAAGAGGCAACCCGGGCCGCCTATGCCCAGGCCCTCCAGAAACTCGAATCGGAACTGGCAACCGTCCGGGAGGCACTTGGCAGGGTACAAGGCAACCTCCTGGCAGACAAGCAGGAAGAAACGCTGTCCGCGCCCTTCTCCCTCACCGCATCGCAAGAGGCCGCAGCAGGACAGCTCCGCCGGGCATTCCGCGCAGGAAAAGTAGCCTTGCTGAGCGGCATCCCCGGCTCCGGAAAAACCGAAATCTACATCCAACTCGCCCTTGAAGCATGGAACCGCGGCGAGAATGTCCTGTACCTGGTCCCGGAAATCGCATTGAG
>CADBPH010000088.1 GCA_902796455.1 uncultured Bacteroidia bacterium | reverse complement strand
CGGCCCGGTGAGCCGACGAGATCCGGCCTGTTTGACCGCGACATGAATCCCAAGCCCTCATTCTACGCTCTTGACCAACTCATCAACCACGAGTGGAAAACGAATCTCGCGGCGAAGGTCGACAAGAAAGGCGTAGTCCAGTTCCGCGGATTCAAGGGCAGATACAAGGTCACTTGGGAAGACGAGGACGGAAACTGCGTCACCCGGGAATTCTACCTGAAAGAGGACGGCGACGGACTGACATTCTAAGCAAAACGTCCTGTCATTCTGAGGCCGGACCTGAGCCCGCCGAAGGTGCAGGATAATCCGGCCGGCGCTTACTTCCCGGCGCCGGGAAGCGCGGGCAGGCCGTTCACTTCCAGGAATTTCGCAAAATTCCGTGACTCCGAAATCCTCGCACCCGTCTTCAGGACAAGGTCGCGGAATTCCTCAAATGTACCGTCCTGCAAGGACTTCTCCTTGTTCCTGAGCGTCTTGAGGTAGAGAATCTGCATCCGCACCTTGTCCACTTCCAGCCGCTCGCTGTCATCGGCAGCGGCAGACCTCGCCTGGTCAAGCAACTGGGCAGCCTTGGAAATGAATGTTTCCGTGTAGAGCGGATTGCCATGCTTGAAATAGATGTTGAAATGGGTATCCTCCTTGACAAGGGCCTGCGTCATCTCATAATACGCCTGGATATAAGGAGCGACAGAACCGTAATACCCGCTGATGAAGTCCTTCACGAGGGCCTCGGTGTCTTGCTCCGGGTCCCAGAGAAGTTTGGCCAGCACCCAGGCGCGAAGTTCCGCGAATTCGGCCACAGTGGACTGGTACTGGGCCTCTTCGAACACGCCGATGGCATGGTTGTCCCGGAATGTCCTGATATTGGGGGCCAGGACGGAGAAATTCGGGAACGGAGCGAGGTACTGCGCATAGTTGACCACATAGTCCCAGATGAACACCTTGTCGCAGATTTTCCCCCACTCGGCGAAATCATGCATGAAGGACGCATTCCGGGGACACGTTCCAAGCGGATGGGCGAAGCAGCACTCGATGTCGCACAGGCGGATGACGACGTTGTCCCTGGGCACAATGCCCTTGGGGACCTGGCGCGTGTACTGGTAGGCGAAGGTTCCGACATATTTCTCGGGATGGACCTTCTTCACTTCGTCGGCAACCTGGTTGACAAACCAGAGCAGGATGCCCGAGTGGCCGCCGTACTTTTCCTCCAATGCGAGGCAGTTTTCGCAGGTGCAGGGCTTCTGGTTGTCACACTGGGAAAGACTGTATACCCAGTTGTCGGGATTCTCGTCTATCGTTTTGAGCAGACGCTCCTTGCAGATTTGGAGGACGTCGGGATTGGACAGGCAGCGTTGGGCGTTGGGAACCCTTTTGCCATCGATCAGGCTGAAATACTCCGGATGGGTCTGGAAGAACTCTTCCGGCTTGATAAAGTACCCCATCGTATGGGCGCCCCAGTAGGCGGAAATCTTGCCGTATTCATTGATGACAGGATCCCACAGGGCATTGAGGCGGTTGTGGGAATCCCAGGCAGGGTGCTTCGCGGCGGAATAATAATTGGTCTGGCGGTGCATCAGAGCAGGCGATTCGCTGTGGTCCAGTTTCCGGAAACCCCAGGAATCCCGAGGCGGAACGACGGTCTTTTGGGGAGAATACCACCGGACCCCCAGCTGCTGCTCCAGGAAGGAGAATACACCGTACATGGTGCCCCTCTCGGAACCGCCCCAGATGTAAAGGTTCTTTCCGCGGCTCCTGTATGTGAAGGAATCGTCGTCCGCGGCAGGCTTGGAAACACCGGGAAGCAAAGCTGTCCTGTCACAGAATCCCACATAGATCGCAGGGCCTTTAACCCGCGAGGCGGTCACCACCGGCAGCTCGGCGCCCCCGATTTGGCGGAGATACTCGTGCAGCTCCCGGGCCGCAGTTTTTTCACTGGTGGATGCATCCTCCGGAAGGACGATCGAATAAGCGGAATGTCCGTTCTTGAAGAGTACGTGCTCTCTCCCCGAGCACCATACCGAAAAAAGGACCGAGAACAGGACAATGCCCAAGGCCCTCACCTTTACTGTTTTCATGAAAAAGCTCCGATTCTTATACGCAAGTATAGCCGCCGTCTACCGGGATGGCTGCGCCCGTCACATAGGCAGAGGCGGGTGACGCCAGGAACAGGACGGTCGTATCCAGTTCACCTTCATT
>CADBPH010000087.1 GCA_902796455.1 uncultured Bacteroidia bacterium | reverse complement strand
GCAGGTCATGGGCCTTTGCAGCGACACGGTCGAGATCGAGGATTTCGGCGGGGATACCCCCATGACCTATTTCACGCAGCCCGGGATTCCTTCCAAGACCGTGGCTTTCGGCAGCGATGCCCCGCGCCTGGAAAAATTCACGCGCCGGGCGATCTGCGGCCCCGGCTCGATCCTGTGCGCACACCGGGACGAAGAGCATATTCTCTTGAAAGATATTGAAATAGCAGTGGACCAATATGTCCGCATGGCAGAAGCATGTTTTTCTTTACTCTCTGATAAAACGAACTTGACATGATTGTGATGAAATTCGGCGGAACCTCCGTCCAGGACGCGCAGGCCATCCGCAGGGTCATTTCCATCGTAAAGACCCGCCTGAAAGATTCTCCCCTGGTTGTTGTATCTGCTTTCGCCCGCGTAACCCGCCTGCTGGTCGAAATGGCGGAAGAAGCCCAAGCCCAGCATACTTCAGAAGTGAAAGACCTGATGGACAAACTGCGCGAGCGGCATGAAGGGGTATGTGCAGACCTGCTCGGCGGAAATCCGGACTTGCTGAAAGAAACCTCTTCCCTCGTGGGGGCAGTCTGCGATTCCCTGGAAGATTTCGTAGCCGGCGTATGCAAGATCGGAGAGTTGTCTCCCCGCAGCCGCGCCCGTATTGTGTCGACCGGCGAAGTATTGTCTTCCATCATCGTGAACGCCGCGATGAATGAAAACGGGGTGGTGAGCCACTGGGCGGACGCCCGCACATTGATCATTACAGACGACAATTACATGAGTGCCCGTCCGGACATGACCCTCACCAAGGCGAATATCCGCCGCGTGGTTCCCGGGATCATGAAGGGCGCGGATGTCGTTCTGACACAGGGATTTGTCGCATCAACGACCGCCGGTGCGACTTCCGTGCTCGGCTTCGAGGGATCCGACTATTCGGCTGCCCTCTTCGGCATGGCGCTCCGGGCGGACCGGGTGGAAATCTGGACGGACGTAGACGGTATCCGTACGGCCGATCCCCGCGTCGTTCCCCAGACGCAGCGCCTGGAGCGGATTTCGTACGAAGAAGCGGCTGAAATGGCGTATCTGGGCGCCCGGGTCCTGCATCCCCTGACCATCGAGCCGGCGCGCGGGAAGAACATACCGATTTATGTCCTGAATACGATGAATCCGGAAGGAGAGGGCTCCGCGGTCGTCATGGGAGAAGGCATCCCGGACGGCCCCAAGTCCGTTGCATTCCGGGATGAGATTGATTTCCTGGTGATTGAGTCCTCCCAGATCGTGGGTGTAAAGGATATGCTTTCCCGCGTCTTCCGGATCCTGGACGATTGCCGGGTGGCGGTCAGTCTGGTCAGCGCCTCGGAATCCAAGGTCTCGCTGACCATCCCGGCCGGACAACTCCATACCGCTGAAGCCGTTGAGCAGATTTCCGAGATCTATTCGACGACGCTGTACAAGGACAAGGCGCAGGTTTCCGTCACGGGCCGGAATGTGGTTTATCACCAGGGGCTGACGAGCGGGGTGCTGGATATCGCCGGGACGGTCTATATGGTTTCCGTCGGCGCGAACCTGATGAGCCTCAGTTTCGTCGTTGACCGTGAAAAGATCCGCGAAATCATCTGCGGGTTGCACGACATGCTTTTCAAGACAGAATAAAACATGGCAGTACAAGTAGTTATCAGCGGTTACGGCCGCATGGGAAAAATGGTGGAAAAGGCGCTGGCTGCCCGCGGGGTCCCTTTCGCAGGCTGGAGCGAGGACATCGCCTCGTTCGACGAGGCCGTCGCCCGGGAGTCCGTCTGCATCGACTTTACGACGCCGGATGCGTTTCGCTCCAATTATCAGGTGCTTGCGAAAAAATTCAAGGCCGTTGTCGTCGGAACGACCGGATGGAATGACATCCATGACGAGGTGGTCGCTTATTTCCGTCAGTGCGGGACACCGATGATCTGGGCCTCCAATTTCTCCGTCGGCGTGAACGTTTTTTCGGCGGCGGTGGAAACGGCTGCGCGCCTGCTGGCCAAGGCGGGCGGGTATGCCCCGTATGTCGTGGAGAAGCATCATTGCCATAAGCTGGATGCTCCCAGCGGAACGGCCAAAACCCTGGCTGCCATCGTTCAGGAACAAATGCATGTCCATCCGGACGTCGCTTCGGTCCGGGTCGGAGAAGTCCCCGGAATCCATACCGTCGGCTTCGAGGGCCTGTGCGACCGGCTTACATTCGAGCATGAGGCTTTTTCGCGGCAGGGCTTTGCCGAGGGTGCGGTGATGGCTGCGCTCATGACAGAAAACCTGACCGGCGTG
>CADBPH010000086.1 GCA_902796455.1 uncultured Bacteroidia bacterium | reverse complement strand
TCTCCGGAAAGCATCGCATCCATGAGGGTGGTCAGCCACTTTTGCCCCGACGGGATGTTTTCGACGGAGACGCGCCCCAGCAGCCGCTCTTTGCCCATGGAGAGCAAATTGTTGACAGTAAATGTATTGATGAGCCAGGAAGAAGCGGAGCCTGCGTCTGTCACTTCGTCCAGGGCCGCAATATGGTACGTGTTCCGGCTGCGGTCGCATTCGATGTCGACGGAGAAGATTTCCGCGATGGCTTCGCGGTGGTTGTTGAAGGACCGGCGCGGATAGGGCGTTCCCCACCGATATTCCCAGCGATCCTGGATCTGGTTGAGGGTCAGGCCTTTCTCGCCCGCTTTGACAAACTGGCCGATGAGCCAGATGTATTTACTGACAAGTTCGCTGACCATGGCCTCAGGATTTGTGGGTGAATGCATTCAGTATGCCCGTCCGGGACCCGTGGATTTCCCGCAGCCCGGTCTCACGGACCAACGCCAGGGCATTGTCTGCCGTGACGCCGCTGCCGCCGAGGATGACCGCCCGGCCGGCACTGCGCCGGATCATTTCGGCAATCATTTCCCGGCCTTCCCATGCGGTCGGGGCGCCGCCGGAAGTCAAGATCCGGTCCACTCCCAGCGAAAGGACTTCCTCCAGGACAGAAAGGATGTCCGGGACCGTGTCGATGGCACGGTGGAAGGTCACGGAGAGGCCTTCCCTGCGGGCCAGTGCGACAGCTTCGCGGCAGAAGTCCAGGTCGGTCCGACCCGCCGGGGTCAGGGCGCCGATGACGACCCCGTGTACACCGGCAGTACCGCAGAACCGGATGTCTTTCAAGATGATATCTTTCTCGGCCGGCGTATGGCAGAAGTCTCCGCTGCGGGGCCGTACCAGCACGTTGACCGGGACAGTCAGCTGCGCGGCGGCGCGGATTTCCTCCCGGGGCGGGGTGATGCCGCCGACAGAGAGGTCGGAGCATAATTCGATCCGGTCCGCACCGGCTTTTTCGGCCGCGCAGGCCTTGTCGAAGCCATCGGCGCAGATTTCGATCAAGGGACGCTCAACTGATTTTGCTGTAGTCATGCCGGTCATATTTCTCTTTCCGTAATTCTTTTACCAACAGAGCATTCTGCGCGTCTTCCAGGAGCGGGTCGCGGGAAAGGATGCCTTCTGCGTAATCCCGTGCATCGGCGAGGATCCGCCCGTCCTTTGCCAGGGAGGCGATGTTCAGCGTGATGGGCAGGCCGCTTTGCTGGGTGCCTTCCAGGTCGCCGGGGCCGCGCATTTTCATGTCTTCTTCCGCCAGGACGAAGCCGTCTTCGGTGCTGCAGAGCAGTTCGAGGCGTTTGAGGGATTCCTTGCTGACCTTGTCGCCCTTGACGAGGATGCACCAGGAATGTTCGCTGCCTCGTCCCACCCGGCCGCGCAATTGATGCAACTGGCTGAGCCCGAATCGCTCCGCACTCTCAATGACCATGACGGAGGCGTTGGGAACATCCACTCCGACCTCGATTACGGTCGTCGAGACGAGGATGTCCGCCCGTCCGGCCGCAAAGGCGGCCATGTTGAAGTTCTTCTCGTCATTGGTCTGTTTCCCATGGACCATCGCGACTTTGTATTGCGGGAGAGGGAAGTCTTCTACGATGCGTTCAAATCCCTTTTCCAGGTTGCTGTAGTCGACTTTTTCGCTCTCAAAGATCAGGGGATAGACGACGAAGACCTGGTGGCCGAGGGCGATCTGGTCCCGCATGAATTTGTTCAGGGCGGGGCGGCGTCTTTCCGTGATGAGCAGGGTCTGGATGGGCTTCCTGCCCGGGGGCATCTCATCAATGACCGAGATGTCCAGGTCACCGTACAGGGTCATGGCGAGGGTCCGGGGAATCGGTGTCGCTGTCATGACCAGGATGTGGGGCGGGATGCCGGCGGTGGTCTTGTTCCAGAGCCGGGCGCGTTGTTCCACGCCGAAACGGTGTTGTTCATCAATGACGGCAAGTCCCAAGTTCTTGAAAATGACAGTATCTTCAATGAGGGCATGGGTGCCGACCAGGATGCCCAGGCTGCCGTCTTGGAGCCCTTCGTGGATGCGGCGCCGTTCCGAAGCCTTGGTGCTGCCTGTCAGGAGTTCTATGCGTACACCCGTCGGCGCCAGGTATTTTTTGATATTTGCAAAGTGTTGTTGCGCAAGTACTTCTGTCGGTGCCATCAGGCAGGCCTGATACCCGTTCCCGATGGCGATGAGGGCAGAGAGGACGGCGACCATGGTTTTCCCGGAACCGACATCTCCCTGGAGGAGCCGGTTCATCTGGCGTCCGCTGCGCATGTCTTCGCGGATCTCTTTGATGACGCGTTTCTGCGCGCCGGTCAGTTCATAGGGAAGTGCCTGGAAACAGGCGTTGAACGCTTCTCCGACCCGGGGCATGGGGATGCCCTTCTCGCTGCGGCTGCGGACGTATTTCTGCTTGAGCAGGGAGAGCTGCAGGAAAAAGAGTTCCTCGAATTTCAGCCGGTAGGAGGCTTTCTGCAGCGCGTATTGGTCGGCAGGGAAGTGGATGTTCCGCAAGGCATAGTCGAGCGGGACAAGGCCCTTTTCGCGGATAATGTGCTCTGGAAGGGTCTCCTGGATTTCGGGTAATGTCAGCTTTAAGGCACTAGCCATCAGTTTGTTCATGACTTTCCCCGTGATGCCGGCTCCCTTGAGGCGTTCCGTCGAATTGTACACTCCCGTCATGACGCCGCTTCCCATCGTCGGGGTTGCCGGGTCGAGTGCGGCGTCGATTTCGGGATGGACGATATTGATCTGCGCATTGAAAGCAGCGGGTTTGCCGAAAAAGAGAAACGTTTCGCCGGGACGGAGCCGGTTCCATGTATACCGGATGCCCCGAAAAAAGACCAGTTCAATCTGGCCGGAGCCATCCGATACAATGACACTCAGCCGTTTGACATTGTTGAACCGAACTTCCTCACCGCCGATAACCGTCCCGTCCAAGTCCTTGAGATAGAGGACCTGACTCCCTTTTCCCATCAGCATGCAGCGGATCACTTTCGCTTGGATCTGGACATGGGCCGTATCGGGCAGGATATCGGCAATCCGGATGACGCTGCTCCTGTCAATGTAGCGGAACGGATATACACGGATTAGGTCCCCGATGGTGGAGACCTGAAGCTCGGATTTCAGCAAGGCCGCCCGCTTCGGGCCGACGCCAGGCAGGTATTGTATGTCGGTTTCCAGTTCGCTTCGGTACATCCTGTCTCCGCATTTGTAAGGTGAAGGGGCGGACAGTTTTCCTCTCCCGTTGCACGCAGTTTTCGCTGCATTACATCTTTACAAAGATAGTAAAAAATGTACGAGAACAGACTAAGATTTTTCTTTGCATGGAGACGAAATCTTAAAAATCCTGCTTCTGCTGATAAGAAACCTGTTTTCCTTCACCCTGCCCCATGCATTCGCTTGGCGGATTGCAGACAGAAATGTATCTTCGCTCCCGGAGAAATCATCATAACCGTTAAGTCCTACAGGGCTTATGAAGTAAATCACTTTAAGAAAGGAGCGCCGGTGCGAATCGCCGCTCCTTTTGCATTGTGCGGCGCCCTTAACATTATGTGGTATCTTTTTGCTTTATGTGACGCCCTATGCATCGTGCGGCGTGCGTTGCAATGGGTGGTGTTCTGATGCAATGGGTACTGCACCTTTCCGGCGGGCCTTCCCCCGCATCCCTCCCTGCCTGTGCCCAGTTGCCTGCCGGCCTACTGCTATGCTATCCCTGTCTACACTCTGGGCACCCCCAGCCTGCCGCTATGTCATCCCTGCATACGTCACGTGCCTTCCCAGCCTGCCGCTATGCCATCCCTGCATACGTCACGTGCCTTTCCAGCCCGCCGCTATGCCATCCCTATACGTCCAGGGACCTGTGGAGCGGTACGCCCCTTTCGGGGCTATCCTTCCCACGC
>CADBPH010000085.1 GCA_902796455.1 uncultured Bacteroidia bacterium | reverse complement strand
CAGGACATAGGCATTGATCCGCTTGGAAACCAGAAAAGTATCCAACTGGGCAATTGAAGAATATGCCAGATGATGGGCATTGTCCGTTCCCCGCCCGCTCGCACCATGGAGGAACAAGAACAGGGCAGGTTTCTCATTGACAGCCCCTTCCCCGGCATCATAGCTCCGGATCCGGTAACGCAGCGTATAATCTTCACCCGGGACCGAATCCGCTTCAAACTGACTGATCAGTGTCCGGTAACGGGGATTGATCCGGGAAGGACCGGCATTGCCGCGGCGGCGCGGACCCTGCGCAAAGCAAACAGCTGCCGCAAGCATCAACATCATACATAAAGAAAGTACTCTTTTCATAGTTTACAGGTTTTTAACACGGTTATTTAGACAAGGAAAAAACGCTGCAGGTTTAAACCGGCATGCTGCTCTTCCGTTTTTTCGCTTTATTCTTTATCTTTGTAAAAGGAGGATAGCTGATAAGCATGACAAAATCCTTGATTTATACGATAACGCTGCTCCTCCTGGCAGGAGCATGCGGAACAAAGGAGCCTGTCGAACCGGCATCTCCGTCACAGAAACCGGATTCCAGCTGTCAGCCCGCCACGCCAAGGGAGAATATATTGACAAATAGATATTTACGCGTACATGAAACCCACACGACTGTTCTTTTCCATTCTGATCTTCCTGTCCCTGACCGGCGCCGTTTCCGCAGCGCCCACAACCATTTCGAGCAAGGATGCGGTCCCCGGACAGGAAAACCAATGGCTCGCTTTCCGCAAAGATTTCGACCTTCAGGCGGTCCCCCGCCAGGCCATCGCCAAGATTGCCGTCGACAGCAAATACTGGCTGTGGGTCAACGGGAAATCTGTCATCTTCGAAGGAGCGCTCAAACGGGGTCCCGCCCCGGAAGCCGCCTACTTTGACGAAGTCGACCTGGCCCCGTTCCTGAAAAAGGGAAAGAACCAGATCGCCTTGCTGCTCTGGTACTTCGGCAAAAGCGGTTTTTCCCATGCCGACAGCGGACAGGCGCAACTCCTGTTCGACTGCCCGGCCGCCGGAGTGGAAAGTGACGGGAGCTGGCTGTGCCGAATCCACCCCGCGTATGGAAAAGCAGACTGCCCGGTGCCGAACTACCGGTTGCCCGAAACGAGCATTTCTTTCGATGCGCGCAAGGATCTCGGGCAGTGGCAGACCGGGTCTGCCGAAGGATTTGCCCCGGCGGTTGCCGTGACAAATTCCCTCGGCGAACTGCGGGTACGCCCCATCCCGCAATGGAAAGACTTCGGAATCAAGAAGATCCCCTTCGAGGTGCGGACCGGGGAGCAGTGTGACACCGTGCTTGCCCGCCTGCCCCACAACATGCAGATGACGCCCATCCTGAAAGTCAAGGACACCGAAGGCGGACACCGGATCCTGATTGAGACCGATCATGCCAAAGTCGGGGCGGAATGCCTTCGTGCAGAATACATTACAGCCCCCGGCGTTCGAGAATACGAATCGCTCGGCTGGCTGAACGGCATGAAACTGATCCTGACGGTGGAGCATGGCGCGCAGATTCTCGGCATCCAGTACCGGGAAACAGGGTATGACACCACCCCGGAAGGCCGCTTCGAATGCAATGAGCCCTTCTTCAACAAGTTCTGGGACAAGGGCCTGCGGACGATCTACGTCAATGCCCGCGACACGTTCTTCGACTGCCCGGACCGCGAACGGGCGCAGTGGTGGGGAGACATCGTC
Source organism: uncultured Bacteroidia bacterium (assembly GCA_902796455.1). Taxonomy (GTDB): domain Bacteria; phylum Bacteroidota; class Bacteroidia; order Bacteroidales; family UBA932; genus Cryptobacteroides. The sequence continues at coordinate 8,287 of CADBPH010000085.1, read as the reverse complement.
GTGATCCTGAATGAATGCTTCTACACCTATTCCACCTCACTGCACGCCTTGATCCGCAAAGGCATCCATGAACTTTGCGACTGGCAGAAGCCGGACGGGTCGCTGTACGCCCCCATCCCCGGCAATTACAAGGCGGAACTGCCCTGCCAGATGCTGGCTGCCGTAGGGCGCTACGGCCTGTGGTCGTATTATTTGAATACAGGTGACCGGGAAACGGCAGCCCACGCCTACCCCGCCGTCAAGAAATACCTCAACCTGTACACCATCGGAGCAGACGGGCTGACCGAGTACCGGACTGCCGGATGGAACTGGGGTGACTGGGGCAAAAACAAAGACATGCGGCTGCTGCAAACGACCTGGTACTGCATCGCCCTGGAGGGCGTGGCAGACATTGCAGAAATGCTTGGCTACAAGGAAGATACAGCAGATTTCCGAAGCCGTCTGGACTCCGTACGCACCGCTGTCAACCGGGTGGCATGGACCGGGAAAGGATACCGGCACCCGGATTACAAAGGGGAAACAGATGACCGTGTACAGGCGCTGGCCGTCCTGGGCGGGATTGCCGGACCGGACAAATACGATGCTCTCTTCGAAGTCTTTCAAAAAGAGGAACACGCCAGCCCGTACATGGAAAAATATGTCATGGAAGCGCTGTACTGCATGGGGCAGGGAGACTATGCCCTGGAACGGACCCGCAAGCGGTATAACTACATCGTGAACCATCCGGACTACGACACCTTGTTCGAGGAGTGGGGTGTCTTGGCAAAGGGTGATACGCAAAACTGGTCCGTCAACCATGCCTGGAGCGGCGGTGCACTGGCCGTCATCCCTGCCCGGATGTTCGGGCTCCGACCGCTGGAAGCCGGCTGGAAGCGTTTCTGCGTGGAGCCGGATCCCTCTATTTTTGACGACTGCGCGATTTCGTTCCCGACGGTCTCCGGGACTGTCGGAACGGATTTCCGCAAAAAGGGTGACCGCATCCGCTGGAAAATCCGCGTCCCGGAAGGGACACAGGCCGAAGTCCGCATCCCCTGGGAATACCGGAAGGCTACCCTGGACGGGCGCGCCTGCAAGGAGACCCTCACCCTCTCCCCGGGCACTCACAGAATCCGTATTAAACTGAACCAGAATTAAATGAAACGCATTTTAACCCATATTCTCGCCGCAGTCCTCCTGGGGTGCGGCGCCCTATCCGTACATGCCCAGACACCGGTTCCGACCTACTTCACGACGGAAGAATTGCCCGACCTCATCCAGTGCCTGCCGGCCCCTCCGGACACGATGTCGGCCGGATTCACGTACGACATCATGCGCTACATGTGGGGGAAGGCCCAGCGGTCGGATCCCGAACGGGCGGCCATTGCGAAACGGGATGCCGTCTGGAGCTACGAAGCCCTCCTGGCTGAATTCAACCAGCCCTTCGGCATGGAGATTTCGAAGTCCCGCACGCCGGCCATCTGGAACGTCCTGGAACGGAGTCTTGCCACGGTAGACCAGATGCGGGTTGCGCCGAAAGCGTATTTCCACCGGATGCGCCCCTTTGAGCGTTTCCACGAAACCATGCTGACCGGAGAAGAGGCCGAACTCAGCGGCGAAGGCAGCTATCCCTCCGGACACACCATGCGCAGCTGGCTGGCCGCCCTCCTGTTGTCGGAAATCAATCCGGCAGCCTCCGGCGCCATCTACGCCCGGGCCTGGATGTACGGGGAAAGCCGCGTCATCGCAGGGGCGCACTGGCAGAGCGATGTCGACGCCAGCCGCGTAGCCTCCAGCATCGGATATGCCCGGCTGCAGACCAGCCCGGCATTCCGCAAACACATGGCCAAAGCCCAGGCCGAGTTCCGGAAACTACAGCGGGGAAATTAACCCAACTGCTTGATTACCATTCGTCTACGGCAAGATCCCGACGGAATTTATCCAGCTGGCGCTGCAGGCGGGCGACTTTCCGGCGATACCGCTTGTCCGCATAGCAATCATGCATCTCGTTGGGATCCTTGCGGAGATCATAGAATTCCGAATAATCCCCGTCCTTGCCGCCATAGAAATGGATGAGTTTATACCGCTTGTCTGAAACGCCGTCGTGTTTGAGGACATTGTGCTCCGACGGCAGGTCATAATAGTGGTAATACATGTATTTCCGCCAACGGAGCGGCTGGCGGCCGTCCTTACGGATCACCGGCAACAGCGAACGGCCCGACATTTCCTCCGGGGCCTTCATGCCGGCGACATCCAGATAAGTCGGAGCAAAATCCAGATTCTGCACGAAAGCCTGGGAAACGATGCCGCCCCGGCGGCCCGGGTATCGGATAATCAGGGGCGTACGGAACGATTCTTCGTACATGAACCGTTTGTCAAACCAGCCGTGCTCGCCCATGTAGAAGCCCTGGTCGGAGGTGTAAACGACGATCGTATTCTCAGCAAGTCCGTGTGAATCAAGATATTCCAAAATCTCTCCCACGGAATCGTCGACGGAACGGATACAACGGAGGTAATCCCGGACATAACGCTGGTATTTCCACTCCAGCAACGCCTCCCCTTCCAGGTGGCTCTCCAGGAAAGCTCGGTTCCGGGGCCCGTAGGCAGCCTCCCAGGCAGCCCGCGAAACGGAATCCATCCGGGCCAATCCCCGGGCAAGACCCTTTGCATGGCCCGCACGGGACGGCTCTTTGTCCAATTCCCCGATTTTCAAGTCATACACATAGGTCATATCCTTGTCAATGGTCATCCGCTGCTCCCGGGCAGCCTCTCCTTTGCCGGAATAATCGTCATGGAACGTTTCCGGAAGCGGGAATGTCACATCCTCGTACAGGTCCAGATACTTCAGGGGAGGCATCCAGTTCCGGTGCGGAGCCTTGTGATGGACATACAGGCAGAACGGCTTGTCCGGATCGCGCTGCTCCAGGAAATCCAGCGCATGCGCCGTAACCAGATCCGTCGCATACCCTTCTTCCTGGATGTACTTCCCGCCGGAGAGGTGACTTTTCAGGTTGGGATTGTAGTAATCTCCCTGCCCGTTGAAAATATAGAAATAATCGAACCCTTTCGGCTCGCACTGCATGTGCCATTTGCCGATCATGGCCGTCTGGTAACCGCCTTGCTGGAGGAGTTCGGAGACAAATGTCACGGTCGAATCAATCCCTTTCCCGAGCGTCCGCTGACCGTTCTGGTGGCTGTACAGGCCCGTCATCAGGCAAGCGCGGGCCGGCGTAGAGAGGGAATTTTCAACATAGGCCCGGTCAAAGCGGATGCCTTCGGCCGCCAGCCGGTCCATGTTCGGGGTCGGCGCCTGGGCGCTGAGCGGGTGGCCATAGGCACTGATTGCCTGATAGGAATGGTCATCCGACATGATGTGGATGATATTCAGCCGCTGCGGGGCTTTTTTCTCCTGGGCCGGTGCCTGGAGCGGGAACAGGACCCCCTGCATGGCAGCCAGGAAGATCCCTCCTTTCAAGGTGGGGGAAATTGCGTTTGTCATCGTTTATCGTTAATAAGGTTAAAACTCGCTGAATACGCTTCGAACAGGGGCAGCACGGGGCCGTAGGTCCGGATATAACCGGCATTCAGCCACGTGGCGAATGTCGTGAAATCCCGGGCGCCCAGGTCCCGGTAGCCGCGGATATCCCGGGTGCATTGTTCCCGTTCGAACGGAAGGGGGACAAGGGCCTGTTTCTTCCACCTGGAGAACATGGATTCGTCGAGCCAGTATTCCAGGACATGGAAGGAATGGCCGGGGAAGGCAAGCAGGTTGGCTTCGAGCGCCTGGCGGGCACTCTCCGGAAGCGGTTGCACATAATCCCGTCCGATCGGGGCGAATTCCAGGAAAACCCCCTCCGCCGCCCGGACTTTGACCGGAGCCTCCAAGGTTTGATGATAAGCCAGATGGGCCAGCGTCGCCTCCGGATCGTATTCCCGGAGCAGCCCCAGCAACCGGTTTTCATACAGCAGGGCCTGTTCCGAAGGGGAATACGGGCGGCAGCGCACGCAATGGCAGAACTTGCCCGTCTTGTCATCCGTCCAGAAATAATACCGGTGTGTCGTGGGTTTCATCCATGCCAACAGGCGCGCAATCTGCGGACGCATGGCCTCCACGGCCTCCTCCGAACTGAAACACATGTTGTAATCCGGACGGCGGCACCCCGTTTCGTCTTCGCGGAAATACTCCGGATGCTTTTCAAACAAATCCCGGGGCAGCAGGGTTTCAACGGCATGCAGCTCATACTCCACGTCGACCTGCATCTTCCGGCAAAGCGCGAGGAAGGCCTGGCCGGCAGGGCCGGTGACAAAGGCCTCCAAGGTATCGACCGGATCGTTATTCGTCGCCGCATGCAGGGCGACCACTTGCAGCCCTCCTTTCCGGATGCGGTTCTCCCATTCCTTCAGCCCCACGGAAGTGATATCATCGGGGTAAACCACGACGCCACGCTTCTCCGGGGCCGGATTCATCCGACAGGGGAACAGGACACCGGGCTTATGGAAGTCCGGGACAGCATCGTCTGTCGGGATCCGGGAAAACCAATGGACCGTCCCGTCCGGGCGGAAATCTGCCCGGAATGCACCCATCCAGAAACCGCCGGCCAGGTCCAGTCCCAGCTGTTCCAATTCTTTACGGGCAATGCTGCCGCCCACGCGATACCCCGAAGAAGTCCGGGTGGCGGAGGTGACCAGGGTCTCGAATTGCCAGCTGAAATCGAACTGCCGGAAAAACGCCGCCCGGTAATCCATGACCCGGCCCTCCGGATCGATTTCCGCGCAATAATACGGTTGCGACAAATCGCCTTTCGGGGACAGGAAAATTTCCACCCGGTCTTCCGGCTCCACATCGCGCTCCGACAGGAAAGGCTGGGAAAGGGTCACCGTCGTGTCGCAGACTTCAAAACTGAAAAAGAAGCGTTCTTGCGTGCTGTGGCAAGAAAAACGGGTATCGTCCTCCAGCTTGTCCCACGGCGCATACAGCGCGTGCGACTCATACCCACAGCCCACATCCACTGGTTGTTCCGTTTTTCCGGAACAACCCGCAAGCAGGCAGGAAGCGGCCAGAATGAGGCCGGTTTTCACGACAGGTTTCATGCTTTGTTCCATTTGCGGCGGGGCCGTTTCTTTTCGTTCCACAGGCCGTACACCTCACTGACGTTGCCTGCCGTGATGAAAGCCTGGATATCTTCGTTGCGGATCAGGTTCATCACATTGGAGAACTCTTCCTGAGTCAGCAGGACCTGAATTTCCCGGTGCTCTTCCCCGCTGTATCCGCCTGTCACGCGGTACAGGCTGCAGCCGCGCTTGAGGTCCTCGATGATGTACTTGCGGATCCGCTCATAGTCTTTCGTAATGATGCATACGCGTTTGCGCTTGTTCAGGCTGGCCGTGAAATAGTCCAGGGTCAGGCCGTTCATCCAAGTACCGACCAACCCCGTCACAACCATCCGGAAAGGGTTGATGGCGAACGCCGTACAGCAGATGACCGCCCCGGCGACTGTCACGGAAACACCAATGTCGAAATGCAGGTATTTGTTGATGATTTTCGCCAGGATGTCCAGTCCGCCCGTCGAAGCATTGATATGGAACAGGACAGACTGCGAAATACTGATAATCAGCACGAAACAAATCAAGTCCAGCAAGGGGTCCCCCATGACCGAAGACAGCCCCGGTTCAATGAGTTTTTCGTACGGCAGGATCCGTTCCCACATGTCAATCAACGGACCCAGGATCATGGCCGTATAGACCGTTTTGGCCCCGAATTCCTTGCCGATCAGGAGCCAGGCCAGCAACAAAAGGATGGCATTGATGCCCATGACCACCCAAGAGACCTTGACCGGTATCCCGGCGGCGTCCAAGACGTTCGCGATGACAATGGAAAGACCGGAGATCGATCCCAATACCAACTTGCTGGGAATCATGAAGTAATATACGCCGGCCGCCGCGATGGCCATGCCCAGCGTCATGATGAATAATTCCTTCCAGAACTTGGCAGAAGATAAGTAACGAAGTATTTCTTTCATATTCCTGTCCTTTCGAGCCCTTAAGTTACGAATTTTTTGATATTTAACGCTATCCGGAACCCCGGAATCCACCTATTTTTCATCCGTCCGGAATCATTACAAATAAGTAACGATCCCCCCAGAATGACCATTTTTGAGGATTGGCCACCCATGCGGCTCATGCTATCTTTACATGCTGATTCTATCAAAAACATGAGAAAGACGTTCATGATTCTTCTCCTGCTGCTGTTCCCCCTCTTGGCTTCAGCACAGCACCTTGTCGTCGGAGGCTACGGCGAGGTTGCCATGGGCAGGAATTTCTACAGTGACAGCCCCTATCGATATGCCAAACCCGAGCAGTATGCCAAGGATCCCAGCCACGGCAGGATGGACATTCCCCACGCGGTCATCTATCTGGGCTATGATTTCGGGAAAGGTTGGTCCATGCAGACTGAAATTGAATTCGAGCATACCGGAACCGGCTCGGCCTACGAACGGGAATACGAAGAGGCCGCCGAGTGGGAGTCCGAAATCGAAAAAGGCGGCGAGGTGGAACTGGAACAGTTCTGGATCCAGAAATCCTTCCTCCCTCAACTGAATGTGCGGATGGGACATATCATTGTTCCTGTCGGCGGACTGAACAATGCCCACGAGCCCCTCAATTTCTTCAATGTTTACCGGCCCGAGGGGGAATACACGATCCTTCCCTCCACGTGGCACGATACCGGAATCAGTATCTGGGGAAAGGCCGGAGACTGGAAATATGAGGCGATGATTGTCGCCGGGCTGAACGGCATGATGTTCAATACGGACCGGTTCATCCACAGCGGCGCCGGCTCCCCGTTCGAGTTCAAGGTCGCGAACAGCCCGGGGCTGGCCCTGAGAATCGATAATACTTCCGTCAGGAATCTGCGCTTGAGCCTCAGCGGGTATTTGGGGAATACGCTCCATAACGGGAACCCGAATGACCTGAAAGGGGTCAACTACAGCACCGGTGAGCCCAAGCAATACGCTTCGGTCAAAGGGACCTTGGCGGTAGGCAGCTTCGATTTTGCCTACACCGGGGAACGACTTATCGTCCGGGGAAATGCCGATTATGGCCATCTGGACGACTGCGTGACCATTTCAAAGATCAAGGCGAACCGCGCCGGGAACGGATCCCCCTATTCCAGAAGGGCCGTCGGCAAGGAAGCCTATGCGGCCGGTCTGGAGGCCGGATATGATATCCTTCCCTGGTTCGGTGCCAAGGAAGGGAAACTCTATGTATTCGCCCGCGGGGAGCACTATAATTCCTATATCCCGTCTGAAGGCCAGACGCTCGCAAAATATACGGAAAAGACCGTGCTTTCCGCCGGCCTCAACTGGTATCCCATCCCCCAGATCGCCGTCAAATGCGAGTACATGCACCGGCTCTTCCCTTCCGGATTCAATGCCGAGCCTTCCATCAACCTGGGCATCGCCTACATGGCCTATTTCAAACATTAACAATAAAACATATTTCATATCATGATGAAACAAAACATTGCGATTCTTGCCGCATTGGCTGCGGTTTCAACATTCTGCCTGTCCTCCTGCAACAAGGAGAACGGCTCTTCCGACGGACTTACCGCTTATGAAGAAGAAATCAAGACAGCTGCCGGAAAATACGTTTCCGGCGTAATCTATACCACTTACGGGAACCTGGCTACAGCCGGGGAGACCCTCTGCAAGGACCTGCAGGCTATGAGAGGCAAGGGAGTCAATAATCTCACCCAGAGTGACATTGACAAGACATGCCAAGACTTCCTGACAGCCCGCGCCTATTGGGAGGCATCGGAAGCGTTCCTTTTCGGTGCTGCAACCGACTTCAGCATCGACCCGCATATCGACAGCTGGCCGCTCGACCGGAAAGGACTTGCCAACAATTTGAGCAATACCAAGGTTATCGCTGCGCTGGAAGAAGACGGAGTCGACGCAATTTCGCAGCTCGGTGAGACGGCGCTCGGATTCCACGGAATCGAATTCGTGCTCTTCCGCGACGGGAAAAACAGGACGGTCCAGGCATTGAAAGGCACCGAGACTGCAGCCGAGTTCGCCGGGACCGGTGTCACGGGGGCGCAGGAGCTCACCTATGCGACGGCTGTGGCAGAAGACCTGATGCTCTCCCTTTTCCAACTGAATGTGTCCTGGAATCCGAATGCGCCGAAAGCACAGAAAGATGCGGTTGAAGAAGCTGAACTCAACTGTACAGTCAATGGCCTGGGCAAATCTTATGGAGAAGACATGCTCGGCGCCGCTGCCGCAGGCAGTACGTATGCTTCCTGGCAACTTGT
>CADBPH010000084.1 GCA_902796455.1 uncultured Bacteroidia bacterium | reverse complement strand
GTAGCACTGGTGGAATAAGTCTGGGCAAGCAGGCTCTTTTCCGTTCCGTTGGTCATGTAAAGAGTATACTGGATCTGGACCGGAGCGCCGAAGGAGGCGGGGGACCAGTTGAAGATGACCGATTCGGCCTTGCTGTTGTTCGCATCGACGACAACGTCACCGACCGTCATCAGCACCGGGGCGACGGTCTCGCCGCCAACCGTGGTCTTTTCAAATTCCCGCTCGCAGGAAACCAGGCCGAAGGCCAGGGATAACGCCGCAGCGAAATATAATATCTTTTTCATACGCGCAATCATTTATCAATAACCCGGGTTTTGCTTCAGGTTGGTATTGGCATTGATATCTGTCATCAGGATCGGGTAGATCGTCCGGTAGGACGGAATGGCTACCTTTCCGTTGGCAACGCCGCCTTTGCCCGCCCAGGGGAATGAGGCCGACGTGAAGTACCCGTAACGGATCAGGTCCGTGCGGCGGTGTCCTTCCCACATCAGCTCGCGGGCCCGCTCGTCAAGGAGCCAGTCGAGATCGATCTGCTCGGGAGTAGCGACACCGGCACGGTCGCGCAGGGCCTTGATGTAACCCATGGCTTCCGAATCGGTAACCTTGCCGCCATTCAGACGGGCATCCGCCTCTGCATAAATGAGATACATCTCAGCAAGCCGGAAGAAGGGGAAATCGCAGGAGGAGAACTTGTAGGTATCCAGGCTCTGATCCACGACGCGCCCGTCGGAATACAGTCCGCTGAATTTCCAGCAGCGCCACCCGGTCTTGGCCGTCATGACATCGAATTCAGGTTCTCCCTCGTTGTAGAAGAAAGCCCGCTTGTCGGACGTCTCCCGGTTATAACCGAAGCCGGTCTTGTCCCAGTTGACTCCTTTCAATTCGAACCGGTCCACATAGTCAGGGGCGACGTGATAGCCATCCCAGCTTTCAGGCATGATCATGCTTCCGTTCGTCACGCCGACCAGACTGGCCAAATTGGTGTTGGCGCCGGTGCTCAATGCGGCCGAAGAAAGCGTTGTCGTGCCACCCCAGCTCTGCGCATGGTCCTTGTCGTATTCAATGCCGAAAATGAACTCCTCGGCGGCAGCACCGGTTTCGGTGTTGTCCTGCATGAACAGTTCCGCATAATTGGAATGGAGGGTGTAGCCCATGCCGATCACGGCCTTGGCGGCATCCTTGGCTTTCTGCCACTGCGCCGTGCCGGTATAAACCTCGGCATTCAGGTACATCCGGGCCAGGAGCGCCTCGACGGAACCCTTTGTCGGCCTCGGATAAACAACCTCACCCTTGGCAGGCATGTCGCTGCCGGAGAGCAGGTCCAGGCATTCTTTCTCGATCCATTCGTACAGGGCTGCACGGCCGATCTGCTTCGGCATCTCGCCCGTGATATTGTCGGCTGTCGCAAAAGGCGGATTGCCATACAAGTCCATCAGGAGGTAATAGAACAGGGCCCTGTGGAAACGGGCTTCCGCACGGTAACCGGCGACCTTCGACTGGAGGTTGCCATGGCCGCGCGCCTCGAGTTTGTCGGCTTCCGTCTGGCGGAGGTACTCGTTGACAAGGGTGATTCCTTTCATGCACCGGGTATACACCGCCACTGTAGCGGCATTCTCCGTCTCCGTCCACGAATCGCTCTGCAATTCAGCGACATAAGAATCGCCCGTCCAGACGCACTTGAAAGAATCGGCACTCAACTCATTGAGATTGATGTACTGCCGGAGCAATTCGCTCTGACCGGCATCTTTGACACTGATATCGGAAGAACCGGGATCATTGATACTCACGAAGGAATAGTAGGAAGCGATCTCGGCGAGTCCGGCCAGATAAGCGGATTCGCCCGCGTCGTAGGCATTGTCTTCGGTATAATCGGTCTCATTGAGCGGCATCGTATCCAGGTTCTGCACGCATGCACAAAGGCTCATGGATGCGGCAATCAACAGGGTATATCTGAAAATCTTTTTCATATCCGTCTAAATTAGAAGTTCACATTGATACGGACCGTGTACAGCCTCGGACGCGGGAAGATGTTGTTATCCACGCCGTCGGCGCTTGTCAGCTCGGGATCCAGGCCCCGGTATTTGGTGATGGTCGCGACATTCTGGACCGAAGCGGCCAGACGGAGGGATTCAGCCAGGCGCTTGAACTTGAACGTATAGCCCAAGTTGATGTCGTCAATCTTGAAGAAAGAAGCATTTTCGACGAAAAGGTCGGAATATTTCTGCTTGGTCTCATTCAGGACCGTCCAGCCCGGAATCAGGTAGGTGTTGCTCCAGTTCTGGATGAAGTTCTTGGATGCGTCCTCGGAATAAGCCGTAGAGTAAGCCATGGCGATCCGGTTCAGGGCGTAGTTCCCGATCGATCCGTGACCGTTCATGCTGAAGTCCCAATTTTTCCAGCTCAGGCGGGTGTTGACACCGAAATAGACGTCCGGAACGGGGCTGTAGCCAGTCACATACCGGTCGGCTTCCGTCACGGTTCCGTCGCCGTCACGGTCGATCAGGACATTCTGCAACGGCTCGCCGTCCACGTTGTAAGCCTGCTCATAGAGGTGGAACGTATACGGGGAGAATCCGACACGGTGCAGGGAGGTATACCCATCCGTACCGCCCAGGTTCGGACCCGTCGTCACACCCAGGTAACCGGCCAGGTTGCGGGAGGTCAGTTTCGTGATTTCCGTATTCTGGAAGGTCACGTTGCCGCCGACACTCCAGTGCCAGTCTTTCGTTTCAACCGGCACGACATTCAGGCTCAACTCGATACCCTTGTTGACCATCTCGCCGATGTTATCCGTCAGGACGTTGGAGAAATTGGTTCCCAGCGGAATGCTGATGCTGTTCAGCAAGTCGAATGTCCGGCGGTAGTAGCCTTCGACGGTACCGGTGATCCGGTCCTCGGCGAAGCCGTAATCCAGGCCGATGTTCCAGGTTTCGGTGGTTTCCCACTTGATATCCGGGTTGAAGGACTGGGGCGCCAGGACGTTGACATTCTGTCCGCCCATGTTGTAGCGCATCCGCTGATCCGTGGCATAGACATACCGGGCGATGTACGGATAATAGTCATCGCCGATATCCTGCTGGCCCGTACGGCCCCATCCCAAACGGAGTTTCAGCTGTGTCACCGCACCCAGATTCTTCACGAAGTCTTCCTGGGCAATGTTCCAGGCGAAAGCCGCCGACGGGAACAGGCCCCAGCGGTTCTTCTTGGAGAAACGGGAGGAGGCATCCTCACGGACGGTTGCCGTGAAGAGGTATTTCGATGCAATCGAATAGTTGACCCGGCCGAAGAAAGAAATCAGATAATACTCTTTCTGGTTCGTCGGCTTGACCTCATAGATGTCGGCCTCATTCCAACGCGGCTCAACATTGTAATACTCCGTATTGTCGTATTTTACATAGTTGTGCTGCCAGGAATAACCCGCCATCACATCCAGATTGGAGTTCGCGAATTCATGGCTCCAGTCCGCATAGGCCTCCAACAGGGTGTTCCGGTTGTAATTCTGGTAATAAACGGCACGGTCCGGCGTCGCCCGGAGGGAACTGTAGGAACCGATCTCGTTATACTGGTGGCCATCCGTCTTGGCCACGTCGTAACCGAGGTTGACATTGAAGCGCAGATCCTCGAATCCATGGACTTTATAATCCGCCTGGAGGTTGCCGATGGAGCGCAGCGTCTTGCCATTGTTGAAATAATCATACAGCGTAGACATCGGGTTGTACGTCGCCATCGAGTTGGGCGTCGAACCGCTGTACCAGTTCCAGTATGAACCGTCTTCCGCATAAACCGGATGCGTCGGGTCGAAAGCGATCGCGCCGCCGACGGCACCACTGTTCGCCCAGTTGGTCGACTGGTAAATGCCCTTGATGTTGGCATTGATGGAAAGGTGGTCATCCAGGAACTTAGGCGAGAGGTTCAGGTCCGCATTGTAACGGCTGTTGTCACCCAATTTGATGGTAGCCTGGTCGTAATTATAACCGACGCTGGCCCGGAACGGGACCTTCTTGCCGCCCGTCACGCTGAGGTTGTGGTCGGTCTGGAGGGCCAGGCGATAAATCTGGCTCTGCCAGTCGGTATTGTCCGTTCCCAGGAGGGAGGCATACTCGGGATGATACTGGTTCACCGCCTCGCGGAACTGATCCCCGTCCATCATGTCGAGCGTCGCCATGTTCTGCTTGACAGAAACACTGCCGTTGTAGGATACTTTCAGCCGGCCGCTGGCGCCTTTCTTGGTCGTGATGATAATGACACCGTTCGAAGCGCGCGATCCGTAAATAGCTGTCGCAGAAGCATCTTTCAACACAGAGAAACTCTCGATGTCGCTGGGATTGACCGATGCGAGCGGATCACCCATACCGGCGCCGCCGTCATTGGTGACAGGAACCCCGTCAATGACGATGAGCGGATTGTTGGAAGCCGTCAGGGACGCCGCACCACGGATCCGGATGGTCGCGCCCTCGCCCGGAAGACCGGAAGCAGGCGTGATGTTCAAACCGGAAACCTTACCCAACAGGGCCTGGCTCGGTGAAGTCAGGGCACCCCGGTTGATTTCGTCGTTCTTGATGGCCACGACCGAACCGGTCATGTCACTTTTCTTGACAGTACCATAGCCGATGACGACCACATCGTCGAGGAACTCGCTGTCTGTGACGAGCGTAATCTGAGCCGGCACGTCCGAAGCCTTGAAAGACTGGGTCGCATAGCCGATGCAGCTGATTTCTATGGTCGCATCCGCTGAAGAGACATTCAGGATAAAGTCGCCGTCCAGTCCGGTCGAGACACCGTTGGAAGTCCCCTTTTCAATCACAGAGGCTCCGATGACCGGCCCGACCTCGTCGACGACCACTCCTTTAACCTGATATCCGCCCTGAGCGGACATCGGCAGGGACAACATGCCCGAGAGCAAAATCCCTACAAGGGTTAAAATCTTTTTCATCAGAATGAAATTAGTTAAACATATATACTGGTTATCAATTATTTCTTAACGCTGATCGCTCCGACGGACAGCGCCCCGAGCACCAGGTAAACGCCAGCCAGCAGCAGCATCATTCCCTGGCTTCCGCCGACCAGGTGCAGGACGGCACCGCCCGTTGCGGCCGCCACGATTTGCGGCAGGCAGATGGTTCCGTTGAAGAGGCCCAGATAGGAGCCCAT
>CADBPH010000083.1 GCA_902796455.1 uncultured Bacteroidia bacterium | reverse complement strand
GGGCGGCTTCGTGGGCGGTGATGTCGATGCCGAGTGCCAGACCGCTGACAATCAGCGGCTTATTCGGGCACTCCCCGAGGGAATGAACCAATTGGGAACACCATTGGGCGCCGTAGCGGCTCATGTCCCGCGTCCCCACGACGGCGATTGCGGTCCGGGAGGAAAACAGCTCGTGCGGCGTGCCCGTCCCTTTGTAATACAGGCCCAGCGGCGGGTCCGGGCATTCTTTCAGCAGGCCGGGGTAGTCCGGGTCGGACAGCGGCAGGAAACGGCAGCCTTCCCGTGCGAGTTTTTCCAGGGAGCCGGCAGCGTTCTCCAGGGTCTCTTGCCGGATCTGCCGGAGGACGGGTGCGTCCGCGCCGGCCAGGTCCCGCAGTCCGGACGGGGAGAGCCGGAACAATTCCCGGGCGCCGCCGGCCCGCCCGGCCAGGGCTGCGCCGACAGCCGGGGTGTAACCGAACAGGGTGGCGAGCGCACACCAGGCCACCTGTTCCTCTGTGATGTGGATGTCCATCTTTTTTCCGGCAAGGTAACGGGACTTCCGGAGGCGGCCAAGGAAATGTGGCCCGGACGGATGTGGACAAGGGCTCTTTTTTCTGTTTTTTTATGTGGCCAAAACTTTTTTTAACTCTTTGTTTTTACCATATTTGTGTCATGAAAAAGATGATTTTCGGGCTTTGGGCCCTGCTGGCCGCGATCTCCTGCGGCAACCATTATGCATCCGTCGACTTGGAAGAAGGTTCCTCCTGGAAAGCCCGGGGAAACTGGGAGAATTTCACATTGACGGGCCGTACCTGCACTTCGCAGGACGGTCAGGCGGTGCTGCGTTTCCATTCCGACGGGGAATGCGGATACGAGGTCCTGTTCCACGGCGGTCCGATTGACGGTACGCCCAAGACCGGCTCCCTGTCGGCCGTCCGCAACCTGTACCGTTCCCTGCCGGAGGACGGGCAGTGGTTCGATTTCGAAGTGAGCGTGCGCGGAAAGAACATCGCCGTTTCGGTGGACGGCATGCCTGTCGTCTGCTACACCGAGCCGGATGCGCCGTACCGGACGCAGGCCTATGCCTCCCGGCTGTTGGGGAAGGCGGGCGGAATCTATCTCCAGGCCGTCTCCGGGAAAGCTTCCTTCAAGGACTTGACAATCAGCAGGCTGGAAGCAGATGCCGTGAATCCGGCCGATACCCTGGCTCCGGTGAATGAGCAGGAGGACGAAATCATCCGCCTGCAGCAGGCCGGTTTCCCGGTCATCGACTATCATGTCCACCTGAAAGGCGGGCTGACCAAGGAGCAGGCGCATGCGAAGAGCATGAATTACGGAATCAATTACGGGGTCGCGCCGAATGCCGGCGAGGGCGGTGTCGGGCGGATGCTGGCCGATGACGCCGAAGTCTATTCTTATCTGGAGGAGGTCCGCCCGATGCCGTTCCTGCGGGGCGTCCAGGGAGAGGGGAGACGCTGGATCGTGACCTTTTCCCGGGAAGCGCTGGACAGCTTCGATTACCTCTTTACCGATGCGATGACCATTGTCGACCACAAGGGCCGGATCAGCCGGATTTACCGGCCGGAGGAGGTTTGGCGGGAAGGCCTTTCCATGCAGCAGTACATGGATCTGATTGTGGACCAGACGGTTAAGATTCTGACGTATGAGCCGGCGGATATCTACGCCAATGCCACGTACTTGCCGGAGGACATGCAGGCAGCGTACGACACGTACTGGACCGATGAGCGGATCGACCGCGTGCTGGATGTCCTGGAGCGCTACGGGATCGCCATGGAAATCAATCCGCGTTACAGGATTCCGTCTTCCTACGTGATCCGCCGGGCCAAGGCGCGCGGCATCAAGTTCACCTTCGGGACCAACAATGTGAATGCCGATTTCGGCCGCCTGGAATACTGCCTGGACATTATCCGGGAGTGCGGCCTGGAGGCAGCAGACATGTGGTTCCCTTCGATGAGCCGGCGTTCTGAACGCAAGGCCGTCGATTACAATGGCTTCGGGAAAAAGTAAACGCAGCTAAATAATCAGCATGGCGTCGCCGTAAGGGCCGAAGGAATACCCTTCGTCCAGGGCGACCTTATACGCATGCATGACCTTCTCGTAGCCGCCGAAAGCCGCCACGGACATCAGCATGGTCGAGCACGGCAGGTGGAAGTTGGATACGATGGCGTCCGGGATGGCGAAGCGGTAAGGCGGGAAGATGAATTTGTTCGTCCAGCCGTCATAAGGGTTGACCTCGTCGTTGGTGGTGACATAGGTTTCCAGTCCGCGGATTACGGTGACACCCACCGCAAGGACCTTGTGTCCCTGGCGTTTGGTGTTGTTGATCAGGGCGGCGGTCTCCGGAGTGATGATCAGCCGTTCCGAGTCCATCTTGTGCTTGGAGAGGTCTTCGACATCGACTTTGCGGAAATGTCCGATGCCCATGTGTACCGTGATGAAAGCCTTCTGTATATCCTTGAGGATCATCCGGTTGAATAGTTCGCGGCTGAAATGCAGGCCGGCCGCCGGTGCCGAAACGGCCCCTTCTTTGTCGGCAAAGATCGTCTGGAAATTGACGCGGTCTTCCGGGGTGACCTTTTCTTTCACCCATTTCGGGACCGGCGTCTCCCCGAGGTTGAACAGGCTCTGCTTGAACTCCTCGTAACTGCCGTCGAACAGGAAGCGGAGGGTCCGCCCGCGGGAGGTCGTATTGTCAATCACTTCCGCCACCAGGCTCTCGTCGTCCCCGAAATACAGTTTGTTGCCGATCCGGATTTTCCGGGCGGGGTCCACGATCACATCCCACAGCCGTTGCTCTTTGTTCAACTCGCGCAGCAGGAATACTTCGATGTCGGCGCCGGTTTTTTCCTTATTGCCGGACAGGCGGGCGGGAAAAACCTTGGTATCATTCAGGACGAAGGTGTCCCCTTTGCCGAAGTATTGGATGATATCCTTGAAAAGTTTGTGCTCGATTTCACCCGTATCTTTGTGAAGAACAAGAAGTTTACATTCATCCCGCCATCTCGGGGGAGCGGTCGCGATCCTGTCTTTCGGCAGGGCGAACTGGAATTGCGAAAGTTTCATAAATAGTAAAGACAAACTATTTATTATACGTAAAAAACGGATTTTTGTTTCACCTTATCCGCAAAAAAAGGCAAAAATCAGATTTTTGCCTCGCGGAACACCTCCTGGATGGATGGGTACGTATTCTTCAGGAACGGGGGCAGGCTGGATTTGGCCACCCAGGCCGCCCGGCTGATGTCTTCTTCCCGCTGGGGGGTCAGGTCTACCGGATCGGTGTACAGCATGTCATACCACCAGGTGTGCTTGAGATGCCAGATGCCGTCACGCCGGTAGCAGTGGTCCGTGACACAGATCAGGTCACGCAGTTGCAATTGGTCGACACCGGTTTCTTCCTGGACTTCCCGCATGGCGGTTTCCCGCAGGTCTTCTCCCGCTTCCCGGTGGCCCTTGGGAAGGTCCCAGAGCCCGTTGCGGGAGATCAGCAGGAAGTCCCCGCGCCGGTTCGAGACAAGCCCGCCTGCCGCATCCACTTCCTTGAATTCCGCGCACAGGCGCCGGTAGGTCGACGCGATGTCATCCGTGGGGATATAGATGCGGCTGAGGGTCGCCGACACCTCGAACATGCCCACCAGCGGGCCGATGTCCAGCGCTTCTCCCAGGTGGAATTCGACGGAATTGGGATCGGCCAGGGCGGCTTCCCCTTTGGTGCAGATGACGATGCAGCGTTTCTCGAAATAAATCTTGTGCATCAGACGTGCGGAAGAAGAATAAATGTTATCTTTGTCGGGAAGCAAAGTTAACATTAATTCCCGAATGATGGTATCTGTAGAGAAAGAACTTGCCGGAAAGCTGCTGGACATCGGAGCGGTGCTGCTGCATCCGTCCGAGCCTTTCACCTGGGCTTCCGGCTGGCGTTCCCCGATTTATTGTGACAACCGGAGGATCCTGTCGGATCCCGCCCTGCGCAGCTGGGTCGCCGCCTCTTTGGCAGCGCGCCTCCGGACCTTGTATCCGGAGGCGGAAGTCATCGCCGGGGTCGCGACGGGGGCGATTGCCCACGGCATGCTGGTCGCGGACCGGTTGGAGAAACCGTTTGTCTACGTGCG
>CADBPH010000082.1 GCA_902796455.1 uncultured Bacteroidia bacterium | reverse complement strand
TGCCGTCAAGGGAGGAATGGCCGGAAATATACCGCTCGGACGATCCCCGAAAAGCCCTCGTCAATCACCTCACCCGCATCAAGCAGATGGGCTACGACATCCTGGACGACGGAAACGGGATCACCGGATTCGCCGCACCCCTGTTCCTCGGCGCCCATGTGGTCGGAAGCGTCGGGACCTATCTTCCCAACAGCCGGCTCCAGGACACCGCTGCCATCCTGAACGCCTTGCTGGAGTGCACAAGGGAGATCAACCGGAAACTGGCGGACAGTTAGTCCGCCTTATATTCCTTCCGGAGCGAGACTTGATCGGCCGTCGGGAAATCGGAAGGAACTTTCTGGGTGACCTTCCCCCGGGCGCACCATTCCGCTCCGCGAAGCAGAAGGGTCTGGAACCCGGCACATTGCATCGCGGGGTTATCCTCAAGCGTTTTCCCGCAATGGCCCAGCATGATGTGGAAAATCCGCCCTTTGCCGTATTCCACCGTGAAGACCAGGGGCTCTTCCCGGCCGGAACCGCGTTGCTCGGCCGAAGAATAGGCGGTGTACAGCAAGTCTTTGATTTCACCCGGACCCCGCATCCGGTCGTACAGCTCGTCGGAAGCATGTTTCCACTGCGCCGGAAGCCCCTTGACAATCGGATGGGACGCCGAACGGGCGTTCATCCGGTATTCGTGGCGGGCACCGTGGGACCCGCCGGGGCCGGGACTGTCTTCCCGGACCAAGCCCCCATCTTTCCAATACAGATAGGGGCCGGATTGCTGCGTCCTGCCGCCCCAGCCGCCCAGTGCGATGATGCGGTTGTATTCCTCCCAATCCGGGAAAGCATTATCCGCCGCATGGTACACGACGACACCGCCCCCATTCCGGACAAAGTCCAGAAAAGCCAGATTCATGGCCTCCGGCCAGGGATCTCCGTTGTAGTCCAGGACCACGAAACGGTAGCGCGAGAAATCCACTGAGAAAGAAGACATGTCCTCTCCGGCGGCCGGCGAGACGGCCACATCCACGCTGAAAAGGCCGGAATTCACGAGAGTCTGCCGGAGCGCCTGATAACTGACCGGCCAGTTGTGGTTATTCTGCCCGGTGATGATCACGCCTTTCAGCGGCTGGCGGGCATGGGAGGTTACGGTGCAGGGGATATTCGGCTTTAACGTAATGGTCGTCAGATAGTAAGCTCCGTCCCGGCGGGTCCGGGAAGAGGACCCGGCGACACGGATCGGGACATCGGTACGGACACAGACTGACGAAGGCTTCTGCATGCCGTCCCGCAGAGACAGCGTCGCAGACTGCAGTTTCCCGCCGCTCCAGGAGATGTCCGCCTTTACCGCACCCCGCGCACACAGGCCCCGGACAGAACCTTCCTGCCAGGCGGAAGGAAGGGCCGGCAAAAGGTGCAATTCCCCATTCTGGCTCTGCAGGAGCATCTCCCCGATTCCGGCAATCGAGCCGAAATTCCCGTCAATCTGGAAGGGAGGATGCGTATCGAAGAGGTTCGGAAGTGTCGACTTGCTCAACAGCTCCCGGTACATCTTGTAGGCATGGTCGCCGTCCAGGAGCCGCGACCAGAAACAGATCTTCCAGGCCTTGCTCCAGCCCGTTCCGCCATCCCCCCGGACCTCGAGGGTCTTGACCGCAGCCTTGGCCAGCTCCGGCGTCTTCAAAGGGGAAATCTCATGTCCGGGATGAAGACCGAAAAGATGGGACACATGCCGATGCTTCGGTTCGACATCTTTCCAATCCTTGTACCATTCGACCAGATTCCCGGCCTGGCCGACCTGGAGCGGCCACAGTTTGTCGCGGTAATGGGCCCACCGGGTCCGGAGGTCGGGATCCACACCCAATTTCCCGGCGGCTTCAATCACATCGGTGAAGAGTTCCCAGCAGATTTCCAGGTCCATGGCGGAACCGATGGTCACAACCCCGCGCCGGCCGTTGTCGTCGTAGAAGGCATTTTCCGGAGAAGTAGAAGGAGAGGTGATGTAATGGCCATCTTTCTCGACAAGCCAGTCCATCAGGAATTCCGCCGATCCCTTCATGAGCGGATAAGCGATCTCCCGCAGAAAAGCCTCGTCTCCCGTAAACAAGTAATGCTCATACAGATGCGTACAAAGCCAAGGGCCCGCCATCACATAATTGGCCCACGTGGGATTCCCCGCCTTATCCCCGACCGGATTGGCGGCGCACCAGATATCGCTGTTGTGGTGGACGGTCCAGCCCTTCATCCCGTACATGTTCCGGACGACTTCCGCCCCGGCCACCGAACAATTGCCGATGAATTCCATCAGCGGAACGGCGCAGGAACTCAGCCCCAGCGGCTCGGCCGGCCAGTAATTCATCTGGACATTGATATTCGTATGGATGTCGCTCCCCCAGGCGGGATGCCGGTCCTTGCACCAGATTCCCTGCAGGTTGCAGGGGACCTCGCTGTCTTCCCGGGAACTGGAAATCAACAGATAACGTCCGAACTGGAAGTACAGGGTCTCCAGGTAGGGGTCCGTGCCCCCCGCCGCGTAGTCGGCCAGGCGCACATCTGTCGTCCGCGAATCTGCGGGCTGCACCTTGCCCGGATCCAAGTCCAGGGTCACGGATGTGAACAGTTTCCGATAGTCCGCCACATGGGCGGCACGCATTTCCTCGAAGCTCTTTCCTTCCGCCTTGCCGATAAAGGAAGCGGCCAGCGCATCCTCGTCACATCCTTCCGTATCCGGACGTTTGTCAAATCCGTTGAAACTGGTGGCGGCGCTGACCAGGATCAGCACATCCGACGCTTTCCGCACATGGATCCCGGGCTGCGTGTACACCTCCCCGTCGCACCGGACCACCTTCACCCGGAACTGATACCGCATGCCCCGCTCGCCATTGGGACCGACCTGCCACTGCGAGAACGGCTCCTGCCATTTCGTGCTTTGATAATACCCGACTTGCCCCCGGACACGGTATTCCCGGTCAGAAAGGCTCTCCACAGCGCTTCCATCCCACATCGATGCGCCCTCCAGCTCGAATTCCAATTTGGGCTTCGAGGCGGTCAGATGGATGACCATGACCCGGTCCGGATGGGAGACAAACATTTCCCGGGTATAATCCACGCCGCCAACGGAGAACCGGGTGAGGGCCACGCTGTTTTCCAGGTCCAATTGCCGGGAATAGTTTTCAATCCGCTGACCCGATTTCTCCCCGGGTTCTCCCGACCTGTCGCCTTGATAATTGAAATACAATTCCTTGTTATCGAAGAGCTGCCGCAGACGCAGACTTCCCATGGGCAGGAATGAATTGACATACTTCCCCTGAAGTCCCTTGATCTTTTGCTCCGCTCCGGCCCAGTCTTCCCGATCGAGCAGCGACCGCACCTCTGCCAACAGTTCCGGACCACCTGAAGGGACCGGATTGTTGTCCGGATTGGCGCAACCGGCCCAAAGGGTTCCCTCATTCAGCCAGATCAGATCATCGGTCACCCCGCCATGGACCATCGCGCCGAGATGGCCGTTCCCCAGGGGCAACGCTTCCTCAAACCGGGTGGCAGGCTTGTCATAACGCAGGACCAGCGGCTGCGCCCAAGTGACCGAAGATAAGAATAAGGACAAACTGGCCCAAAAGAACAGGAAGCTTCGTTTTATCATATAACAATCTGATTTACAATAATTAATCAAGTCTTCGGATATCACTGCGTCACGCCCTTTGCGGAATCGGCAAATTCCCGCCAAAGGCGTTCCGCTTTCTCCGGATCCATCCGATTGTCGAAAGCCAGGACCCGGTAAGACAGGCGGTAGCTTTTGCCCGGCTCCAGGTTCCAGTCCTGTGTCTTGGCCGGACAGAAATTGACGAACACATCACCCCTTCCCCGATTCGCTTTCTCGTCCCAGATGCGCAGGGGTTCCGGGGCATTGTAATTCTCCGGAGCTGCCAGTATCAGGAATCCACCCGACGATGCAGGACCGGTTGCTCCGTTCAGGTAAATCCAGCGGGCCCGGGAGCCATCGATTCCGGGGCGCTCCACACCTTCGGAAGTCATCATGGAACAGTTGTCTTTCGTCCAACAGGCGTTGGCACGGATGCAGAAGCCCTGGTAGCGGTATGCTTTGATGGTGACGGGCTTGTCGGTAGAAGGTGTGAGCGTGGAGACAAAATCCCAGAGGAAACCGTCCCGGGTTTCCCGCGCGAAGACCTGCCACCGTTCTTTCATGATCACGACTTCCCCTCCGGGGGTAAACGCCACATGTTCCAATTCGGCCTCAAACCCGCATCCTCTCCGGTTCCTGGAAGGAAACACCTTTCCGGCCCGCACCGTCCCCAAGCTGTCACCCAGATTCCACAGGTCATAGACCTTCCCGTCATATTCCACCCG
>CADBPH010000081.1 GCA_902796455.1 uncultured Bacteroidia bacterium | reverse complement strand
GCCGGACTGGACATGGCCATTGTCAACCCTTCCATGCTCAAGGTCTATGACGAAATCGAGCCCGACCTGCTCCACGCCGTGGAAGACGTCATCCTGGACCGGGATCCGGATGCGACCCAGCGCCTGTCCGAACTGGCCGCTCACCTGACGGCTGCCGCGGAGGGGCCCGCCAGGCCGGATACGGAGAAAGACGAGAATCTCCCGCTGGAAGAACGGATCATCCGCGCACTGACTTCCGGCGGTTCACCCCGGCTGCAAGAAGACATCCTCGCCTGCCTGGCGGAAAAAGGCCGCGCCGTCGATGTCATCGAAGGCCCCCTGATGGCCGCCATGTCCCGGGTGGGAGAGTTGTTCGCCGCAGGGAAAATGTTCCTCCCCCAGGTTGTAAAATCGGCCAGGGTAATGCGCGAGGCCGTATCCATCCTGACGCCGTACATGGAAGCCGGGGAAGGGTCCTCCGCCGCTCACCCGAAATTCCTGATTGCCACGGTCAAAGGGGACGTCCATGACATCGGCAAGAACATCACGGCCATCGTTCTCCGCTGCAACGGTTTCGACGTGACGGACCTCGGCGTCATGGTTCCCAAGGAAGAGATCCTAGACAAGGCCGCCGAGACCGGCGCAGCCATCATCGGGGTCAGCGGCCTGATTACCCCTTCCCTCTACCAGATGGAAGCACTTTGCCGGGAAATGGCCCAACGCGGCTTGACTGTCCCCCTGCTTGTCGGCGGAGCGACAACTTCCGCGCTGCATACCGCAGTGAAACTCGCTCCCCTGTATGACCATGTCTTTTACGGAGCCGACGCCTCGGCCAGCGCCGTTCTGGCCGGCAAACTGATTTCCGACCGGGAAAATACAGAGAATCAGGAACATGCCGCACAGGAAAGATTGCGGGAACTGTACCGCTCGAAAGGGCAGGGGCCTGCCGCCACGTCATCCCGGCAGCCGGACTTCCCCGCAGAAACCTATCTCCAAGGCAAGGTATTCCGGGACATCCCGGTCCGCGAGATCGGCCTGACGGAGATCCTCCCCTATTTCGACTGGCGCCTGTTTTACACGATCTGGGGCATCCGCGCCGATATTTCGGAAACGGATCCGCAGGTGAAGAAACTGCGGGCAGACGCTGCCGCCCGGCTGGATGCCATGGCGCGGGACAAGGGCTGCATCCTCCGGCTGGGTGCCCGTTTCGACGCCTGCCGCCGCGAAGGCGACGATATTGTTTCGGAAGGATTCCGCCTGCCCATGCTCCGGCAGGAAGGGAGTTCCGGAAGGAGTCTGTGCGACTTCGTGGCTCCCGCGGAATACGGTTTCTCCTCGCCGGTGGGCATGTTCGCCATCAGTGTACACGGCCGGCATGACCATGGCGCATGCCAGTGCGATGCCTGCCGGACGGAGTATGAGCCGCTGCTGGAGCGCACCCTTCGCCTGGCCCTGGCGGAAGCGGCCTCTGCCTGGCTGGACCACGCATTAACCCAGCAACTGCCCCATGGAAGCGAGGCCCGGATCATCAAACCGGCCGCCGGCTATGCCAGTTGCCCCGACCACACGCTCAAACGGGACATCCTCCGCCTGATTCCGGGGGGAGAACGGCTGGAAATCCGCCTGACCGAATCCTGCGCCATGATTCCCGATGCCAGCATCTGCGGCTTGGTTTTCGCCCACCCGCAGGCCGCCTATCCGGATATCCGCCATCTCAGCGCTCAGGCCCTGGAAGATTATGCCGCACGCCGGGGACTATCCGATGCCGAAAAAACGCTTTTCCTCGGAAGTCTGCGCTGATTCCTTGCCGATCCGGAGGCACCCCGGGTCCTTTGGGATGGTCCTTCCTGCATAACAAAAGAAAAAGAGGATGACCCCAAAAGGTCATCCTCTCGGTTAAACCGGGCTCTTATCCATTAATAACCAGAATTCTGTCCAAGGTTGGGATTGAGCGCGAGATCATTGGTCGAAATCGGGTGGAAGTAGGCTCTATCAACCCACTGGGATGACTCAAACTTATTCTCAGGAGTGAAGAGAATGGTATGGCCGTCCGTATCGACAGACCAGTTGCTGTTCTTCATGTCAACATAGACGACATGTCCTTCCGGAGTCGGCTTCGTGCTGGTGAAGAAATATACATCCGGCGTACCATCGAGGTCGAGGTCGATATTCTTGTCGAATTCCTTGACATAGATTCCCTGCCACTTCATACCGAGGAGCGGTCCGACTTTCCAGCGCTGCACATCCGCGAATGAAGAAGGAGTAGCCTCCCATACAAGTTCGATCATACGCTCACGACGGACCTCCAGGATTGTGGCGTCGGTAACATTGGGGAAGAACGTTTCCTGCAGATATTTATCGACGGTGGTCGGTTTCGCGTTGAGACCTCCGGTGATGCCCGCACGGGCGCGGATCAGACCGATGGTCGCAGCCCACTCGTCATCGGTCAGTGTACCCAACTCGGCCTTCGCCTCGGCATAGTTCAGGAGAACCTCCGCGTAACGCATCCAAATATAGTTGTTTTCGTTGCTGTACATACCGTCGAGGTTCGCATCGTTGGTGCAGAACTTCATTCCCATGTACCCCGTGAAGGTAACCTGCCAGTCAGGATAAGCGGCTCCGTTCGAGCGCTTGGTCCCGGGGACGCGGATGGTCTGGGCGATACGCTTGTCACGGCCGGTGAACTCTGTCATGAATTCATCGGTCTTGTAAGCAGGATCATCGGTATAGCGCGTTCCGTCGAGCTTCAGGTACAGGTTCATGAACTGGCGGGTCGGGCAGAACGGAGTACCCAGGGTAGAAGCCGTGCTCTTACGGTTCATACCGTTGGTAAGACCATCGGCGACACTGTAAACGGTTGCCAGCATGACTTCGTTCGTCTTGGGCGTCTTGGTAATGAAGAGATCCCTGTACGGTGTCGTCCCAGAAGTATTCAGGGAGAACTTCTTGCTGTCCATCACGATCTTGGCGGCATCAGCAGCCCGCTTGAGCCACTTGTCGGCATCCGGTTCGTTATGATACTTGCGGAATGTACCCTCCCAGAGGCAGAAACGGGACTGTTCGCCGGCCGCCAGAAGGCTCGTGACAATCGTTCCGGTAGCGTTCGTTGCCGCCGTGATGTTCTCGATGGCGAACTGCAGATCCTCATAAATGTGTTCTGCAACGGCAGAACGCGGATCACGTCCGGCTTGGAGCAGTTCGTCATCCAGATCAAGCGTATGGTCGATCCAGGGAACATCATTATAGGTGCGGATCTTGTCAAAATAGAAGACAGCCCTCCAGAAACGGGCGATACCCGAGTAGTTGTTACGTACTT
The DNA here is from genome assembly GCA_902796455.1 of uncultured Bacteroidia bacterium. Classification (GTDB taxonomy): domain Bacteria; phylum Bacteroidota; class Bacteroidia; order Bacteroidales; family UBA932; genus Cryptobacteroides. The sequence goes on along the minus strand of CADBPH010000081.1, from coordinate 976 downwards.
TCTCGTCAACATTCGGGTTGGTATTGTTATCGAGGAAGTAGTTGATGTTACGCAAGGTACCCCAGCTCCACTTGCCTTCCATGTCCGCCGTGTAAGAGGCCGTCAGCCTCGTCCGGGCGCCCTGGTAAGCGTTGATGATATTCTCTCCGGTTTCACCCCATGAGGTCATACCGCTTCCCGGCAGCACATTATACATGGAGTTGGTGTACATCTTGAGTCCGCTTTCACTCGAGAACATGGCATCTTTACCGACCGAAGCCTTCGGGGTTTCATACATGTCGCATGCCGAGAGTCCAAGGAGGACTGCAACGAAAATGTATATATACTTTTTCATGGTTCCTGATCTTTAGAAAGTGACGGAAATACCGAAGGTAAAGGCCTTCAGGATAGGATAACTGTAGTTGGATCCACCATCAGCCATAATAGGAGAACTGTAGAGTTTGGAATTGATAAGGCTCTTGGTCTCAGTGTCCTCTCCCATGATGCTGTTGACATCGAACTGCCGGATATGCTTGTACAGCGGCGACCAGCACCAGAGATTCTCTCCGGAGACATATACCTTGGCTGCCTGCATCTTGACCGCATCGACCCATTTCTTCGGAAGGCTGTAACCAAGCTGGAGATTCTTCAGACGGATGTATGCGACATTCTGGAGATACTTGGTCTGCGGGATATGCAGCGTACGCGAGGCCTGGTGGGCAATATATCCGGTATATCTGGGCCAATAGGCATCCGTATGGTCCGGAGTCCACCAGTTGCCGACCATTTCAACCGGGATATTGGAGTAAGGACGGCTGTACTGACCCCAGAACATGGAGTTGTCACCGCCGGCCCACCAATCCTGGTGGCCGACACCCTGCAAGAAGGCGGAAAGGAAGATCCCATTCCAATCAAAGTTGAGGTTCAGGCTGTAGGTGTATCGGGGCAACTTGTTACCGATGACCTTCCGGTCGCCGCTGTCCCCTACCTTGGAGTT
>CADBPH010000080.1 GCA_902796455.1 uncultured Bacteroidia bacterium | reverse complement strand
CGCCCGGAAGTCATGGCGCTGACCATCGTCGCCGACCTGGACGAAAAAAAGATGGAGCAGGAGATCCTCAAACTCGCCGGCAAGTATTTTCCGGAGCCGCAGCCTTGCCGGACACCTGCCGAACGGCCCCTCCATCCCGGATTCGACCCGAAAAAATTTGACGAGACCGTGGACGGAGACAACCATGAAGTGAATGCCGTCATCGGCAGTACCGCCCCTTCCCTGTACGAGGAGTCTGACCGGATGACCGCCATCCTGCTGGCCAACATCCTCGGCGGACCGGCCTCGAACTCCATCCTGAACGAAGTGCTGCGGGAACGCCACGGATGGGTGTATGCCGTCGAAGCCTCCTATACCCAATACGCCGACACGGGCATCATGGCGATCTGCCTGGGCTGCGACAAATCCAACCTGGAAAAATGCTGCACGGCCATCCATAAGGAAGTACTTAAATTACAAACGATTCCCCTATCCGTACGCCGGCTCAAAGCCGCCAAGAAACAATTGCTCGGACAATTGGCCATCAGTTCCGACAACGGGGAATCGCAGTGCCTGAGCATGGGGAAAAGCCTGATTTCTTTCGGCAAGATCGAGCCCCGGGGGGAAATCCGCCGGAAAATAGAAGCCATCCAGGCAGAAGACCTGCGGCGGATGGCCTGCCGGATCTTCCACCCGGACAGACTGTCCCGCCTGATCTTCACCTGACCATGGAAACACCCGAGGAACGATATATCCGTGCGCACAGCACGCCGCAAGGCGAAGCCCTCTCCTGGCTGGAGCGGCAGACCCATCTCCGGACCAATTATCCGCAGATGCTGTCCGGGGCGGTCCAGGGACGGTTCCTGACCCTGCTGGCCGCGCTGACCGGGGCTCGCAACATCTTGGAAATCGGGACTTTCACGGGATACTCGGCCATCTGCCTGGCCAGCGGAATGCTCCCGGACGGGCATCTGGACACACTCGAGATCAATGATGAACTGGAAGATCTGATCCGGGAAGGCTTCCGGCGCGCCGGCGTATCGGAAAAGATTTCCCTGCACATCGGAGATGCAAAAGAAACCCTGAAGGCCCTCCGGCAGGCGGGCAAGGTATACGACCTGGTCTTCATCGACGCCAACAAACGGGAATATCCCGATTACTACGACGCCGTTTTCGACATGGTCCGCCCGGGTGGCTGCATCCTGGCCGACGATGTCCTCTGGGACGGAAAGTTATACGGAGCGGAGATCCCGGGGGACAGCCAGTCCCGTGGAATCTCCGCGTTCAATGACATGGTCAGGAATGACCCGCGCGTGGAAGTTGTCATGCTCCCGATACGCGACGGTTTGAGCCTGATCCGGAAAAAAGCCTGACCGGCAATCAGAACGGAAGGTCGTCCCCTTCCTGCAGGTCGTCCAGGGTCGGTGCGGGTGCCTGCCGCATCGGAGCCGGAGCAAAGCCGGCCGGCATGGAATCGGCTGCCCGTCCGACAGGTTCGGGTCCCTGCGGCGCCGGGGCGTCCTGGGTCAGCGGCGCAATCCGCCATGCGCGCAAATCCGTGTACCAACGACCGTTGAATTCGCGGCTGGACGCATTGAACGAGACGCGGAGCTGATCCCCGACCTGGAAACGTTCCAAATCCCGGACCTTGTCCGCTCCCCACACGCTGAAACAGACAGAGGCCGGAAAATTCCCTTCCTTGTACTCAAGTATGAATTCCTGCTTGGACCAGTCGCCACGGGCCGACCGGCCTGACTGGACAGCCAGTTTCTGCACCAGCCTGCCCTCGATTTCCAAATTCGCCATATCGTTCCTATTAAAAAGGCCTGCCCGGCATGAATGCGAAGCAGGCCTGTCAAAATCTATTGGATACCCTCTTATTCTTTCTCTTCCTTCGCGACGAAACGGCCCACCTTGGGAACCTCAACGTCGAAGATCAAAGTAGAGTTGGGCTCGATACCCTGGTTTCCGTTCTCGCCATAAGCCAGGTTCGAAGGAATGAAGAGTTTGATCTTACCGCCTTCTCCGATCAACTGGAGACCTTCCCGCCAACCGGGAATCACGCGGTTCAGGTCCATCAAGATCGGCTCGGCGCCGGCGGGAGTCTCATCGAAGACAGTTCCATCCAGCAAGGTGCCTTTGTAAAGCACATGCAGGGTGTCCTTCAAGGAGATCTTCGGCTCAGAACCGGGTTCCACAATGATATACTGCAGACCGGAATCCGTCTTCTGGACACCTTCCTTCTTCGCATTTTCCGCAAGGAATTTCTGCTCCTTTTCCGAATTGACAGCCAGCTGATAATCACGACGCTTCCCCAGGAAGGAATTGAACATGTCATTCATCTTATCCGGATTGATGCGGAACTGCTTGTTGAACGCAGTGTCACGCATGTTGCCTTTCGCGTTGATGAAATCACGGATACCCTTCTCAATCTGGGAATAATTCAGTTTGTCACCGAAATTGTAACCCTTGACGAAGGAGCCGAAATTGATACCGAGCAAGTAGCTGACGGAATCGATTTCCGCACGGGTCGGCAGCAAGGATTTCGCATCGACATTCGCGGGGGCAGCACCCTCGTTTTCAGACGTAGCCGCATTCTTCGGCGAACAAGAAGCCGCCATCAGGACAACCAGTGCGGCTGCAAGGATTTTGTTTGTTTTCATTGTATTATCTTTTTAGTTCAATTTCTTTTCCAATCTACAAATATCGGAATTATATTTGAAAAAGCCGCCAGAATCGGCCGAAAAAAACACAACCCCCTTCCCAGGGCCCTCAGAGGGCACTTCTCATTCATAAAAAAATGCATTTTTATTTGCATTTTCATTGGATATCCGGAAAAAAATCCTAAATTAGGAAACAATCGACCGGCTTATGAAAATCGATTCCGCAACCATCCGCAAAGAATTGAAAGATTTTTTCGGATATGATTCGTTCAAAGGCGAACAAGAAGAGATCATCCGGCATTTGACGGAAGGAGGCAATGCATTCGTGCTGATGCCCACCGGCGGAGGGAAATCCCTGTGCTATCAACTCCCTGCCTTGCTGATGGAAGGGACAGCCATCGTTATCTCTCCCCTGATCGCGCTGATGAAAAACCAAGTCGATGCCATCCGCGGATTCGTCTCCGGCAACGAGGGCATCGCGCATTTCCTGAATTCCTCCCTCAGCAAGGCACAGATCGCCGCGGTCCGGGAGGACCTGCTCAGCGGCGTGACCAAACTCTTGTACGTCGCCCCGGAATCCCTGACCAAAGAAGAGAATATCGCCCTGCTCAAAGAGGTGAACATCTCGTTCTATGCCGTCGACGAAGCGCACTGCATCTCCGAATGGGGACATGATTTCCGTCCGGAATACCGCCGCATCAAAGCCATTACCGACGAGATCGGGAAAGCTCCGATCATCGCCCTGACCGCCACGGCGACCCCCAAGGTGCAAAGCGACATCCTCAAGAACCTGGGGCTCCTGGACGCCAAAGTCTTCAAATCTTCCTTCAACCGGCCCAACCTGTACTACGAAGTCCGGGACAAAAACGAGCCGGAAAAAGACATCATCAAGTACATCCGCCAGAATCCCGGCAAATCCGGTATCATTTACTGCCTCAGCCGCAAGAAAGTGGAAGAGTTGGCCCAGATGCTGGAAATCAACGGGATCAAGGCACTTCCCTACCATGCCGGGCTGGACGCGAAGACCCGCGCGGAAAACCAGGACAAATTCCTGATGGAGGAAGTCGACGTCATCGTCGCCACCATTGCCTTCGGCATGGGCATCGACAAGCCGGATGTCCGGTTTGTCATCCACTATGACATTCCCAAGAGCATTGAAGGCTATTACCAGGAAACCGGACGGGCCGGACGGGACAACCTGGAAGGCGTCTGCATCACCTATTACAGCTACAAAGACATCCAGAAACTGGAGAAATTCATGCAGGGCAAACCGGTTTCCGAACAGGAAATCGGCAAGCAGCTGCTCATGGAGACCGTCGCTTATGCCGAATCCGGCGAATGCCGCCGCAAACTGCTCCTGGATTACTTCGGAGAGTCCTATCCCGAGGAGAACTGCGGCTGCTGCGACAACTGCCTGCACCCCAAGGAGCGGTTCGACGGACAGAAAGAACTCTGCCTGGTCATCCGGCTGATTGAATCCCTCCCGGAGCATTTCAAGATCGAACATCTGGCCAGTATCCTGGCCGGCGTCAGCGGCGCCCTCATCAAATCCTACCACCATGACAAACTGCCCCTGTTCGGCGCCGGGCGGGAGCATGGGGAGAAATTCTGGTGCTCTGTCATACACCAGGGATTAATCAGGGGCTTGCTGGATAAGGAAATCGAGAGCTACGGACTCATTTCCGCCACCCCGGCAGGCAGGGATTTCCTGGAGCACCCCTATCCCGTCATGCTGACCGAAGACCGGGTATTCTCCGAGGGAGAAGATGACGAAGATGACGACGATTCCGCCGGAGCCGCCCCGCGCGGCGGAGGCGGAGACCCTGTCCTGCTCGCCATGCTGAAAGACCTGCGCAAGGACGTCGCCCGGCGGCAGCATCTCCAGCCCTGGGTCATCTTCAGCGACCCCGCGCTCGAGGATATGTCCATCCTGTATCCGCTCACGCCGGACGAACTGAAGGGCTGCCAAGGGGTCGGAGAAGGGAAAGCCCGCAAATGGGGCCGCGAATTCACCGCCT